>JALLOM010000269.1 GCA_027717865.1 Acidobacteria bacterium AH-259-O06
CCAACGGATATGACTGGGAAGTCTCGCGAGTCGACCGCAGCATTGGGAGAATCGATGCTTACCTGAAAAAATCAAACCTCCTCGAAAAAACCCACAGTTTTCTGCTGGCCGATCACGGAGAATCTTTAGGGGACCACAACGAGTCCAGACACGGGTTTTTCATCTATGATTCTACTCTCCATGTGCCTCTGATCGTGCGTCCCGCTGTGAGTTTCACGTTTTCACAGAGATTAGTGAAGCAAGCGGTTTCACTGATTGATGTCATGCCCACGGTTCTAGAGATAGCGGGGTTGAGAAAACCCGCTGATGTGCAAGGAAGAAGTGTGGTCGGGATGATGTTAGGAAAAGTGATTACAGAAAAGGGGCTTTACGCTGAGACCCATTTTCCTCAACTGCGGTTTGACTGGAGTCCTCTTCGGAGTTTCCGGTTGGGAGGGTATAAGTTTATCGACGCTCCCCGGCCTGAGTTCTATGACATTGCTGAGGATCCAGGCGAGGAGATGAATCTGTTTTCTGAGAAGAAGGCACTCGCAAAGCAATATAGGAAGCAGTTAGAAAAACTCGTAGCCAGATACCAGAACCGTGATGGTGGATCTGTTGCAGATCTCGACCGTGAGACAACTGAAAAGTTGGCAGCTCTGGGATACGTCAGACTGAGCCGTTCAAAAATTCGGAGCGGCTTTGGCAAGGGAGTGGATCCGAAAGACCGGATTGACGCCTTTGAAAGCTATCAGCAAGTTTCGGCTGATATTCACGGGGACCTTGCGAAGAATATTTTCGACCAAATCGAGGAAATCAGAAAACAGGTACCTGAGATGAGAGGTCTCTTTTTCTTGGAAGCCATGGCACACGAGCGTCTTGAGAATCTTGGGGAGGCATACAAAGGGTACGGGCAGGCCCTGCGAAAGGATCCTGATAATAATTTAGCCCGAGCCAACAGGGCAAGTGTCATGATTCGTCTGGGAAAGAGAGATCAGGCTGAGAAGGAATTGAGAGTGGTACTGGCGACCGATCCCAATGATTATCGGTCTCGCAACAATCTGGCGCTTTTGTACCGAATGAAAGGAAGGGTACAGGCAGCTATTGCGGAGTTGGAAAAAGTGGTTGAAAGCGCACCTGGATATGCAGCGGGTTGGTTTAATCTGGGACAGTTTTATGCGCAGGTACAAAAATGGGAGGATGCGGAGTTCTCTTATCGCAAAGCGCTAAACCTGGATAAGAAGAGCGCGCTGGCACATTTTAATTTAGCTCACGTTCTGACGGCCATGGGCAAAACGGTTGAGGCAAAGCGCCAAATGCAGATCGCGTTAGAATTGGATCCCCGCCTGGCAAACAGATGAAACCTGCACTCACCCCCTCAGGGTAAAACCCGTTGCCTTCTACCCCGGCCTTGGCGGGGCACCTCGCTTCTTCGCTCAAGTTGCAAACTGGCTGGCGAGGGATGTGCTGCTACCCAGCTCGTTGCTAGCCCTTTTGCCTGAAAACGGTGACTGGGCTATCCTTGTAGGCCATGTCCTGGGCGATTTGTGTGGCATTGTGGCTGGCTCTCGGGCCGGAGCCCGGCCAGGCACCACGAGACTTTCAGGCGACCTTCCATAGGGGTCTCCAGGCTCTGGAAAGAGGCGAGTTAGAGGCTGCTGAGGCTGCTTTTCACAGAGCTCAACAACTACAACCGCAAAACAGCCTGGTCTTTTTCCATCTGGCGCGGATCCACCTGCGGCGCCAGGAATTCCGACAGGCCATTGTCCATTTCCGCAAGTCCATCAGCCTCGACCCCGAGGAGCCGCAGTCTTATTTCCATCTAGCGGCCCTTTACAGCCATTTGCTGCGTTTTCTTAATGCCCGGCGGACCCTGAACGAGCTGCTCAAGGTGCGTCCAGATTTCCCCGACGCTTATCTCATGCTGGCTCGTGTTGCCCAGGAAGAAGGCAAACATTCGCTGGTCGAGCGAAACCTGCGACATTACCTCCAGCTGAGGCCTCAGGACCCGGAAGCCTTGTCACAGCTGGGCGCCGCGATGCTGGCTCAAGAAAGCTATCCGGAGGCAGAATCCCTGCTGAAACAAGCACTTGAGAAAGATTCCAGCCTAGGTCAAGCCCACCTTGACCTCGGGGTGCTTTACAGCCGCCAAGGCGAACAGCAGCAAGCCAGAGGACACCTGGAAATGGCCACGCGGCTTCTTCCATCCGACGGGCAGGCCCACTACCATCTGGGAACGGTGCTGGCACGACTGGATGACGTACAGAATGCCGAGAAGGCGCTTCGAAAAGCAATCGAGCTAGCGCCCAAGTTAGCCGGCGCTCATTACGCCTTAGGCATGCTCCTGCACCGGCTGGGGCGTGGGGAAGAGGCGTCGCAGCTGTTGGCGGTGCATAATCGTCTCAACTCGGCCGATCGAGAAGATCGCCAGCGCCAGTTCCGTGTGACCTCTTTTCATCAGCAGATTAAAGAACTTTTGCCGCAAGACCGCCTCCAGGAAGCACAGCAGAAGGCCGGACAGATCCTGCGGCTCGATCCGCGAAACGACTTTGCTCATTATCGCCTGGCTCAAATCTTCTACCTGCGTGGCGAATACCAACGCTCGCTGGACAGTGTGCAATCCGCCCTTCGCTTGAGAGACGTTGAGCCCGCCTACATGGTCATGGAGGGGATGTGTCTGGAACGTTTGGGTGGGGAGCAAGAAGCGATCGCGGCCTACGAGCGTGCCCTGAATCTGGCAGATTACCTGGACGCTTACTTCCGTCTTGGGCAGCTAGAACTGCGTCGGGGTCAGGCCGGCCAAGCGGTGGAGCGATTGCGCCGCGCCGTCGCTCTCCAACCTGAGAATCCCCGCCTGCTTCTGGCCCTGGCGGATGCGCTTGAACAAGCGGGTCAGCATCAAGAAGGCCTGAAACAACGGAACAAAGCTCATTCTCTCCAGGAAAAACCGTCCCCTCCCTGAGATCAATTTAGTGCCTCGTTTCGTGGGGAAGGAAATTAGGGACTGTCCCTAATTTCCCTCTCCCTCCTTAGCCCCCACGATTCCTTTGCCTTCGCGCACATGATAAAATTTTCCCGCAGCAACGTTTTCGACTACATCGAGCGCTCCGCTAGGCCACCGGATTTCGATCCGGGTTGCGCGCTGCTCCTTGCCCAGACCCAGGTGGACCCGATGGTCGTTTGAGGAGAGGTAACTTCCACCTCCCTCCAGGTAGCGGGTCAGGACACGCCCGCCAACGGAGGCGCGGACACGCGCGCCGATGGGATCCCGGGGGCTACGTGTACCCTCCAGTTGCAGCGAAATCCATCCGTTTTCGTTCCCTCTGCTATTGCGTAACAGAGTGGGACTTTCCCCCAAATTTAGAACCAGAACATCCACGTCACCGTCGTTGTCGTAGTCTCCGAAAGCGGCACCCCGACTGACACGTCTGAGCAGCAAGGGAGTTCCGCTCTGGGTGGTGATGTCACGGAAGCGACCTCCGATGTTCTCGAACAACAACATAGCCTGGCGGTAGGTTCCCTGGAGGTGTAGTTTCTCGAGGTTATCGATTACATGACCGTTCACCACCAGGGCATCCAGATCACCGTCGTTATCAAAGTCAAAAAACCCGGTACCCCAACCCACCAGGGGCAAAGCGGGCGCTGCAAAGCCGACTTTAAAACTGATATCGGCAAAGTAGTGCCCCTGGTTCTGGTAAAGGTTGTTGTTCTGGCCATTCAAGTTGGTGACGATCACGTCCAGACGACCATCTCCATCAAAATCTCCTACCGCAGTGCCCATACCCGCTTGAGGGCGCCCCCCCTCGTCGAAGGCCAGGCCTGAGAGGATACCGATTTCCTCAAAGCTGCCATTTCCCCGGTTGCGAAAGAGGAAATTGCGAATCGAATCATTAGCCACATAAAGATCGATCCGGCCGTCGTCGTCCAGGTCCGCAGCCACCACACCCAGGCTTTTCCCCACGTGGGCTCCAATCCCTGTTTTCTCGCTCACGTTGCTGAAGGTCCCGTCTCCATTGTTTCCATAAAGAAGGCTGGGAAGCCCGTCGTAGACATCAGGATGGCAGTAGGCGCGAACGCCACGCGCCGGATCGCCACACGTAAAAGCGCGGTCGAAATCGAAATCCACGTAGCGCGCCACAAACAGGTCCAGATCCCCGTCGCCATCATAATCCAAGAAGGCTGCACTGGAACTCCATTCACCTCCCGTGACACCGGCCCGATCCGTCTCGTCAACAAAGGTGCCGTCACCTGCATTGCGATACAGAAGGTTGCGACCAAACGTCGTCACAAAAAGATCCGTCCAACCATCCCCATCATAGTCGGCCGCGCTCACCCCCTCACCGTAATACCCGTTGCCTCCTACTCCCGCCTCCGCCGTCACCTCGAGAAATGTTCCGTCTCCCTGATTGCGATAGAGCGCGTGCCG
The DNA here is from genome assembly GCA_027717865.1 of Acidobacteria bacterium AH-259-O06. Lineage (GTDB taxonomy): Bacteria > Acidobacteriota > UBA6911 > RPQK01 > JADFOI01 > JALLOL01. Next base: position 4,406 of record JALLOM010000269.1, read on the forward strand.
GACCGGCACAGGAGAGGGATAGCCGGGTACCTCTCCACCATTCACCAGGTAGATGTCCAACCAGCCATCGTTGTTGTAATCGAGAAAAGCGGCTCCGGAACCCATCGTTTCCAATTCATATTTTTCCGGTGAAGCACCATTCCAGTGCTGAAAGGTAATACCGGCAGCCCTGGCCACGTCTTCGAAGTGGTTCCGAGGCGCAGCTTGAGCGCCACTGTCCTGGCTTCTTTGCTC
>JALLOM010000027.1 GCA_027717865.1 Acidobacteria bacterium AH-259-O06
AGCAAATTCTTTATTGAAAGAATGCTGAAACACTATGACCGGGCCTACGGTCTGCGCTCCGTGTCCTTGCGCTACTTCAATGCGGCCGGAGCAAGTCTGGACGCCCAACTTGGTGAATCGCACCACCCGGAAACTCACCTTATTCCTCGGATCTTAAAAGTGGCAAAAGGAGAGCTTGAGAAGCTTCAGATTTTCGGTGATGATTATCCCACCCACGATGGCAGCTGTATTCGGGACTACATCCACGTCTTGGACCTGGCTTCCGCACACATTGCTGCTTACCGGTGGTTGAGTGAGGGGCAGGGAAGTGAAGTTTTCAATCTAGGGACAGGCCAGGGCCACAGTGTCAAGCAAGTGGTCACTGCGGCTGGGCAGATTACGGAACAAGAGATACCGGTTGAAGTCTCCCCTGGGCGCGCCGGTGATCCTCCCCAGTTAGTGGCCAACCCACGAAAGGCGAACCAGTTGTTGGGATGGAGGCCCAAGTATTCAGATCTAGAGACTATGATCTCCACAGCCTGGGCCTGGGAGCAGAAGCGAAGGTATTAGAGGGCAGGAGTCAGGAGTCAGAATCCAGAAGATTCGCCGGAGGCCTTGGACGCGCAGGCCAGAACATGCCGAAGGCATCGAAGACACCAAGCCTAGAAACCTGGAACCTCATTGACGCAAGGCTCACAGCTCAAGAGTTCAATATAGCTTAATAGCTTTTAAAATGCGAATTTTAGTGACCGGCGGGGCCGGGTTTATTGGCAGTCACTTGTGCGAATCTCTGCTCAAACAGGGCCACGAGACTTTGTGTTTAGATAACCTCTTTCGTGGATCCAAACGCAACATTTATCCTTTTTTGAATCACCCCTGTCTCGAGTTTATTCGACACGATGTGGTCGAACCGATCCTGTTGGAGGTGGACCAAATCTACAATCTCGCTTGTCCCGCATCGCCGGTTCATTACCAATACAATCCGGTCAAGACGGTAAAGACAAACGTTATGGGGACCATCAACATGCTCGGTATGGCCAAGCGAGTGAAGGCGCGAATCCTGCAGGCTAGCACCTCAGAAGTTTATGGGGATCCACAAGTGCACCCTCAGTCAGAAGAGTATTGGGGAAACGTCAACCCCATCGGGTTGCGCAGCTGTTACGACGAGGGGAAGCGAGTAGCGGAGACACTGATGATGGACTACCACCGCCAAAACAAAGTCGACATTCGAATTGCACGGATTTTCAACACCTACGGTCCTCGAATGTCTAAAGATGATGGACGTGTAGTCAGTAATTTTGTCGTCCAGGCTCTCCGCCGTGAACCGTTGACTGTCTATGGAGATGGATCGCAGACTCGATCTTTCTGCTATGTCTCCGATCTTGTTCGAGGGCTAGAGAAACTGATGGCTTGTGAAGGGCTCACCGGTCCCATTAATCTGGGGAATCCCACCGAATTTAGTATCCTCTCACTGGCTGAGCTGGTCAAAGACTTAACCGGAACTCGCTCGCAGATCCGCTTTGATCCTTTGCCTCAAGATGACCCGACGCGACGACGACCTGATATCTCGGCAGCGCGCAAACTGATCAGCTGGGACCCTGAGGTAGAGTTGAAAGACGGGCTGGGCCAAACCATTGATTATTTTGATGAGCTGCTCCGCGCTGAAGCGAAGGACTCCTGAGTGGAAATGGTCAGTATGTTAAAATACTTGCTGATTGTGGATTTTGAAGGGGGGCGCGTCTTTAAAAGACACGGCCCTCACGGATAGCTTGTTGGCGGAAACGGGGACAGCAAAGTGTTAGGCTCCTATATCCCGATTCTTATTTTCATTGTCGTCGCCATAATGCTTCCTGTGGTGGGGCTGGCCGTGGGTCGGTTGCTCCGTCCCTCCAGACCTCACGGGACAAAGTTGATGCCCTATGAGTGTGGGGTAGATCCGGAAGGGGACGCTCGCGAGCGCTTTTCGGTGCGCTTTTACATTATTGCCATCCTTTTTGTGATCTTTGACGTCGAAACCATCTTTTTATTTCCGTGGGCCATCATTTATGATCGCCTCGCTCTTTTTGGATTCATTGAGATGACTGTTTTCTTAGGTATTTTGATTGTGGGGTATTTTTACGTTTGGAAAAAGGGGGCCTTGGAGTGGGTTTAATTGAGAATCGAATGGAAAAAAATATCGTCACAACGACGGTCGATTCGGTTTTTAATTGGGCCAGGAAGTCTTCGCTGTGGCCGATGACTTTTGGGCTGGCCTGCTGCGCCATTGAAATGATGGCCACAGGCGCCTCTCGTTTCGATATAGATCGGTTTGGTGCCGGAATTTTTCGGCCTTCTCCCAGACAATCTGATCTGATTATTATTGCGGGTACAGTTACCCTGAAAATGGCAGAGGTGATCCAGCGGCTGTACGATCAGATGCCCGATCCGAAGTGGGTGATATCCATGGGTGCCTGTTCCAGTGTAGGTGGGCCTTTTGACACTTATTCAACCCTTCAGGGTGTGGACAAGGTCATTCCTGTGGATGTTTACATCCCCGGATGTCCGCCCAGGCCTGAAGCGCTCCTCTACGGTTTGATGCGCCTTCAGGATAAGATCGACCGGATGACTATTGCCAAAAAGGAAGAGCAGCTTCAGGCGAACTGATCTTCGGCGGAATTTCATTAAATCTCCTGGTGTGAAATGAGCGAGGAAAGTAAACCGGAAGAAGTACAGAAATCGGCCGCGCCCTCCAAGCCCGCCAGGCCTGGACGCCCTAGGCCTATTAAGAGAGGCCCCTCTTACGAAGATCTGGACGACGATCTGCTCTTTCGGAAGCTGAAGGAGAAGTTTACGGACGGGATTGTCTCAGGACAGTCCTTTCTGGATCAGCCCATCTACACCGTTTCTTTGAATTGTTTGTATGACGTAATGATTTATCTCAAGGACAGCCCAGAGTGGGACTTTGACTATCTCGTTGATGTGACCGCTCTGGATTACCTGGGAGACGAAAAGCGGTTTGTTGTGGTCTATCATCTCTATTCTCACAAAAACCGTAGCTTGATTCGCATTAAGGCCCGAGCCGGAGAAGAGGAACTGGTTCCTTCCGTGACCTCTCTGTGGAGGACGGCTAATTGGCTGGAGCGCGAGGTCTATGATCTGTTCGGGATTGAGTTTTCTGGGCATCCCGATTTAAGGCGCATCTTGCTTCCCGAAGACTGGCACGGTCACCCGCTCAGGAAAGACTACGACATCAAACTGCAGGACCAAGCTTGGATCAAGCAGCACCTACGAATCAGAAAAACTCCGATGTGAAGACGATGGAAGAAGAAGCAACCATCCTTGATAGCAAAGTCCTTGAAGTGAACATGGGCCCCCAGCATCCATCGACACACGGGGTACTTCGCGTGAAATTGAAGCTGGATGGAGAACGGGTGCTGGATGCCGAGTGCATTATCGGTTACCTGCACCGCGGAGTGGAGAAGATTAGCGAGAATCGCTCCTATATAAAGTGTGTTCCCTATTACGACAGAACGGATTACATTGCAGCCGTTTCCAACGTTTATGGTTATCTCCTGGGTGTCGAGAAATTAATGGGGATAGAGGTCCCGAAGCGTGCGCAGTACATCCGCATCATGATGACCGAGTTTAACCGGATCTCCAGCCACCTGCTTTGGTTGGCCACTCATGCCTTGGATATCGGGGCCATGACGATTTTCTTGTATTGCTTTCGGGAGCGCGAGGAGATTCTCAAATTGTTCGAAGCCCTGTTTGGTGCCCGATTGACCACCCACGCCTTCCGGCTGGGTGGTCTGTGGAAGGATCTGCCTCCCGGTTTTGAGCAGGCAGCACGCAAATTCATCGATGACTTTCCCTATCGAGTGGACGAATACGAGCAAATACTGACTAAAAACCGGATCTGGTTGGATCGAACCAAGGGAGTGGGCGTAATTTCTGGTGAAGAGGCCATTGAATGGGGAATGAGTGGGCCTCCTCTTCGTGGCTCCACGGTGGCCTATGATGTGCGGAAGGCCCGTCCTTATGGAGGCTACGAAGAGTTCGATTTCGACATTGCGGTTGGTGAAAATGGAGACACCTACGATCGCTATCTGGTGCGCTTGCAAGAAATGCACCAGAGCAGGAGGATCATTCAACAAGTCTTGGACCGGTTACCCGAAGGTTCTGTTCACGGGAAAGCGCCCCGGATTCCCAAACCACCTGTGGGAGAGTACTACTCTGGTATTGAAAGTCCCCGGGGGGAGTTGGGTTACTACATCGTCAGCGACGGCTCGCCCCAGCCTTTCCGCGTGCGCATCCGCCCGCCCACATTTGTCAATTTGCAGACACTGCGACGGCTAGTGAAAGGACATCTAGTGGCGGATGTGGTGGCCCTCATCGGGACCTTGGACATCGTACTGGGTGAGATCGACCGATGACCGAAACGCTACTTGTTTACGCCATCATCCCGTTCATAAAGATTGCGGTAATCGTCCTGATCCTTTCAGGCGCAATCGCTTACTTGACCCTGTTCGAGCGCAAGTTGGTTGCTCATATCCAAGTTCGTCTGGGACCGATGAGGGTAGGATGGCATGGACTTCTTCAGCCCATTGCGGATGGATTAAAGTTCATCCTCAAAGAGGACATTATTCCCAGCAAAGCCGATGCCTTGGTGTTTACCATCGCTCCGGCCATTTCGCTCATCCCCGCTTTCGTTGTCTTTTCGGTGGTCCCTTTTGGACCTCCTGAAATGTTCGAAGGGCTACTGCGCTGGAGCCTCGGCTGGTTCTTCGATTCGGCCACGGTAGAATCGGTGGCGCAGAATACACTTGCTTCTGGAGGCTTCATCACCGATATCAACATCGCCGTCTTGTTTGTTTTGTCCGTTTCCTCAGTCGGCATCCTAGGGATCATTTTGGGAGGCTGGGCTTCCAACAGCAAATATCCTTTGCTGGGTGCACTGAGATCTTCGGCTCAGATGGTCAGTTACGAGGTGGCACTTGGATTTTCCATTATCGGAGTCCTTTTGGTGGCCGGTTCCCTGAGCCTGGTGGAGATCGTCCAGAATCAGGAGAAAGCCCACCTCTGGTATGTGTTCGTGCAGCCTGTGGCCTTTGCCCTCTTTTTTATTTGCGGGATGGCGGAGACCAACCGTCTCCCTTTTGACCTTCCTGAGGCTGAAACCGAACTGGTGGGCGGTTTTCATACCGAGTACAGTGGATTTCGATTTTCGCTTTATTTTCTGGCAGAGTACGCCAATATGATTACCATCTCTGCAGTGGCAGTGACCCTTTTCTGGGGTGGGTGGCTTCGGCCTTTTCCCAATGTGAGTTGGCTCGCCTTTTTGGGTCTCATCCCACCTGTCTTATGGTTTCTAATAAAGGTATTCTTATTCTTATACATATTTATATGGGTAAGGGGAACCCTGCCCCGCTTCCGGTTTGACCAGCTGATGAGATATGGCTGGAAAGTTTTTTTGCCCGTGGCATTGGGCAATGTGATTGTGTCTGCTGGAGTTTTACTTGCATTTTTGTGAGATTGAACAATGATTAACTTTCTGAGACGAATCTTTTTCATCGATATTCTCAAAGGTTTGGCTGTGACCTTCCGTTACACCTATACCAAGGTCTACACGGAACAGTATCCGAAGGAAAAGGCCAAACTCGCGGAAAGGTACAAAGGTGCGCCTCGTCTGAACAATGATCCCGAGACCGGAGAGACGCTTTGTATTGCTTGCGATCTTTGCGCTCTGATTTGTCCCGAGGATCTGATTGTTGTGGGTTCGCAACGCGATCCGGAAACCCGGAAAAAAGTTCTGACGCATTACACGTTTGATACATCGCGCTGCCTTTTTTGTGGGTTGTGCCAGGAAGTGTGTCCGACCAACGCCATTGAGTTGACCCAAGACTTCGAACTTGCAGACTATAGCCGAAGGTCCATGGTTTGGGATCGAGAGCGGCTGGAGACGGGCTGGGACCGGATCGAGTTTGGAGAGGATTATCACCGCTGAGTGGTTCCAAGTTCCAGGTTCCAAGTTCCAAGTTGAAGAAGCTTCAAGTTGAAGCGAGGCACTAAGGTGCAGACTTGACTGACGGTGAACATTGGACCTGAAACCTGGAACCTGAAACCTGGAACCTGGAACCTGAAACCTGGAACCTGAAACCTGGAACCTGAAACCTGGAACCTGGAACTTGGAACCTAGTCTATGGAAGTTTTCCTTTTTTACACACTAGCAGCGATTCTGGTCGTTTTCGCGATCTTCACGGTCACTGCCCGAAATCCGGTACGAAGTGCCCTCTATTTAGTCTCTGCGCTCTTGGGAATGGCTGGGCTTTTCTTTCTGCTGAAAGCCGAGTTCGTGGGAGCTGTCCAGATTCTCGTATATGTGGGTGGGATCATGGTGTTGTTTCTCTTCGTGATTATGCTGGTCAGTGTACGAGAGGTGCAGGGCGAGAGGAGAGCAAACCGGCAGTGGAAAACGGCGGTGGTTTTGGCTACTGTCTTGTCGGTGGAGTTGATCTTTTTTGTGGTTGGGGGCGCCGATGTCTTTCGCACCGAAGCTGTCAAACAAGGTGTGATTACACAGATTCAGACTGCCAATACCCAGAACGTCGGCCAGATGCTCTATACAAATTATCTTTTGCCTTTTGAAATCGCTTCCATATTGCTGTTGGTGGCCATGATCGGAGCGGTCGTTCTGGCCAGGAAAGAACTCTAAGGTTTGTAGCAATGGTCGAGTCACTTCTCGATTTCCTTCACATCATCTTCGGGCAGATTGACACCACACACTATCTGGTTCTCAGTACCATCGTCTTTAGCATTGGCGTCGTCGGGGTGCTGACGCGGCGCAATGTCATCATTATTTTGATGTCCATCGAACTCATGCTCAACTCCGTGAACCTCAATCTGGTCGCTTTTTCCGACAGACTCCAAGACCTGTCGGGTCAAGTTTTTGCTGTTTTCGTCATCACCGTGGCAGCGGCGGAAGCGGCCGTGGGTCTAGGCATCGTGATTTCTCTATTTCGAAACAAAGAGACGGTGAATGTGGACCAGATCGATCTCATGAAGGGATAGTAGATGCTCAACTATCTGTGGCTGATTCCCATTTTCCCACTCCTTGGATTTGCCATCAACGGTCTTTTCGGCCTCTGGAAGGTCAGGCGAACCGGAAGCCGGCCCGCAAAGCCTTTCATTTACAGCGTTGGGTGCGGGAGTGTCCTGCTGGCTCTGCTGCTTTCACTGGGCTGTTTTTGGGAGCTAATCCAACTCGACCCTGAGCATCGGCTAGTGGAACAGGAGCTCTTCACCTGGATCCATGGTCCGGAGCTCCGGACGGTGAGCGGCGAGCTGGTCAACTTTCACATCACCTGGGGTCTACAGCTCGATCCTCTTTCTGCGATCATGATCCTTGTGGTGACGGGGGTGGGTTTTCTCATCCATGTCTATTCCATCGGCTACATGGCGGAGGAGAAGGAGGGTTTTTATCGATTTTTTGCCTACATGAACCTCTTCATGTTCATGATGCTCATCCTGGTTCTCGCCAACAACTACCTGGTGATGTTTGTGGGATGGGAAGGGGTCGGCCTTTGCTCTTACCTGCTGATCGGCTACTACATTCACAAAAAGAGTGCGGGCGACGCGGCCAAGAAAGCCTTCGTGGTCAACCGGGTGGGAGATCTGGCCTTCATCATCGGGATGCTGATGATCTTTTCTTATTTTGGCACTTTGGACTTCACTGAGGTCTTCGAGCAAGTAGGGGAGATGTTTCCCACGCCGGAGGCGACCTGGGGAGCTTTGAGCTGGATGGCACTGCTTTTGTTTATTGGCGCGACCGGAAAAAGTGCCCAGGTACCCCTCTTTGTCTGGCTGCCGGATGCGATGGAGGGTCCAACACCGGTGAGTGCCCTCATCCATGCCGCTACCATGGTGACGGCAGGCGTCTACATGGTAGCCCGCTCGACTGCTATCTACAGCGGTGCACCCGACGTCCTGTTGATTGTTGCCGTAGTGGGCATCTTTACGGCTCTCCTGGCGGCCTCTATTGCGTTGTTCCAGCAGGACATCAAGAGGGTTCTGGCTTATTCGACGGTGAGCCAGCTCGGTTATATGTTTGCCGCTCTGGGCGTGGGTGCAGTGGCAGCCGGCATCTTTCATCTCATGACCCATGCTTTCTTCAAAGCCCTTCTTTTTTTGGGTTCTGGAAGCGTTATTGTTGCTCTTCACCACGAGCAGGACATGCGGAAAATGGGCGGGTTGAAAAGGCACCTTCCCACGACGTGTCTGACCATGTGGGTGGCAGCGCTGGCCATTGCCGGTGTGCCGGGGTTGGCGGGCTTCTTCTCCAAAGATGAAATTCTGTGGCGGGCTTTTAGTAGCGGGCACGGGCTGATCTGGTTGGTGGGAGTCCTGGTAGCAGGCATGACTGCCTTCTACATGATGCGCCTAATGTTCTTGACCTTCTATGGTGAAGCAAGGGTCTCGCAGGAGGCTGCTCATCACCTACACGAGTCTCCCCGCGTTATGACTTGGCCTCTGATTCTTCTGGCCGTTGGAGCCTTGCTGGCCGGATATGTTGGTCTGCCGGATTGGCTAGGACCAAACCGTTTTGGGGACTTTCTCGAGCCTGCTGTTCAGGCCGCTTACCCGCCGCCGGCCGAGGCTCTACCGGCAGCCGAGCCTCTACCGGCGGACGAGGCTCATCAGGCCGAGTATTGGCAAGAAATCGGATTGACTGTGTTTTCAGTTACCCTTGCTTTTATTGGGATCTATTTGGCCTATTACCTTTTCCTTAGACATAAGGACAAACCCGCGCAATTGCGCGAAAAGTACCGGGCCATTCACGGCGTGGTCTACAACAAATATTATGTGGACGAGCTCTATGATCTTCTCTTTGTCAATCGAGCGAAGGGTCTCGGGCGATTCTTTTCAGCCTTTGACAACAATGTGGTGGACGGCGCGGTCAATGGCAGTGCCACCATCACTCGCATCTCGGCTTGGCTCTCGGGCCAGGCCGACATCCATATTGTGGATCGGATCGTAAACCTTTTGGCCCAATTTTTTGACTCCTTCAGTACCGTGTTTCGCAGGTTTCAAACAGGGCTGGTGCAGCGATATGCCCTCTTTTTTGTGGTTGGGATTATTCTTGTGATTAGCCTTTACCTCTACCTGGAGAGCTAACCGATGAGTTTCTTTATGGAAAACATCCTCAATTTCGTGTGTTTTTTCCCTCTCATTGGAGTTGTACTCATCGTGCTGTGGCCGAAGGGAAAAGAACATGAAAATGGGGTTAAGTGGGTTGCGAATATTGTTGCGCTAATTGGTTTTCTCATCTCTATACCGTTGATCACCGCGTTTAATGATCCCAGATATATTGACACCGCCACCGGGATGAGGTTCGTCATCAGGAAGAGCTGGATCGATGCCATTGGTGCGCAGTACTACTTCGCTATCGATGGAATCAGTTTGCTGTTGGTCCTCCTGACGACGCTTCTGGGGTTTATTGCGATCCTTTCCTCCTGGTCGGCCATCACGGAGCGTGTGAGGGAATACTACTGCTACTTTCTCATTCTTCAAGTAGGAATGTTGGGCGTCTTTATGGCGTTCGACTTTTTTCTCTTTTACGTCTTCTGGGAAGTGATGCTGGTCCCCATGTACTTCATTATTGGGGTGTGGGGGGGACCTCGGAAGCTTTACGCGGCCATCAAGTTCTTTCTCTACACTTTGGCCGGGTCGGTACTTTTGCTTCTGGGCATTTTAGCGCTTTACTTCTATCAGCACAGTGTGACCGGAGTCTGGTCTTTTGACATCCTGGGGATGCAGCAGTTGAGTATTCCTTTGGAGCTGCAGCAGTGGATTTTCCTGGCCTTGTTCTTTGGTTTTGCCATTAAAGTTCCCATGTTCCCTTTCCATACCTGGCTTCCTGATGCTCACGTAGAAGCTCCCACTGCCGGTTCCGTCATTCTGGCAGCCATTCTGCTGAAGATGGGAACCTACGGCTTTGTTCGCCTTAGTTTGCCCATTCTTCCCGAAGCGACGATGGAGTTTTTACCCTGGCTATTAGTGCTTTCGGTCATCGGCATCATCTACGGTGCCTTGGTGGCCATGATGCAAAAGGACATGAAAAAACTGGTGGCTTATTCTTCGGTCAGCCACTTGGGCTTTTGTATGCTGGGTGTTTTTGTGGCCACCCCGGTGGCTCTGGAAGGCGGCATTCTGCAGATGATTAACCATGGCATCTCTACGGGAGCTCTGTTTTTGATTGTCGGCATCATCTACGAACGACGTCACACTCGCATGATTGCCGATTACGGTGGTCTCTCACACATCATGCCGGTTTTTGCGACCGTCTTTTTGATCATGACCCTGTCATCGATTGGAATGCCCACACTCAACGGATTCATCGGAGAGTTTATGGTTCTGCAAGGGGTCTTTGCGGACCCCATATATAAGCTGTGGGCCCTCTTTGGTGTTCTGGGTATCGTTTTGGGAGCGGCTTACATGTTATGGCTTTACCAGCGCGTGATGTTTGGTGAACTGGATGACCCAGAGAATCGGAATTTTCCTGATCTGAACTGGCGAGAATTGGCGACCTTTGTGCCGCTCATTATCCTGGCCTTTTGGATTGGTCTTTATCCCAAGACGTTTTTGGATTATCTCCACGCTCCCGTAAACCAGATTGTTGAAAGAGTGCGGCCTGGTGAGTTTCCTCTCCTTCCTGTTCAAGTGGCGGTCAAGGAGTAGTCAATGCCTGAGATTCCACAAATTGACAATCTTTGGGAATTCTTTCGGGAAAACTCTGCCGCCATTGGACCACAGCTGCAACTAATCATTTGGGGACTGGGCATCTTATGTGTCGACTTTCTGATCCCAGCTCAGAAAAAGGGCCGCGGTGCAATTTATGCGCTGGGTGGGCTCTTCATGGCTTCAATTCACCTCTATTGGTTTTGGGGGATCAGTCCTGGTCCGGCCTTTTACAATATGGTCACCCTCGATTTCTTTGCCCGTTATTTCAATTTGTTGTTTCTGGCGGCTGCCTTTCTGACTGTGATCATGTCCTACAGGTATCTGGATATTGAAGATGAACAGCATACGGAGTATTACGCGCTCATTCTTTTTGCCACGGCCGGGATGATGTTCATGGCCGGAGCCATCGATTTGGTGAGTCTTTTTGTGGGCCTGGAGCTGATGTCCATTTCCACTTACGTCCTGGTGGGTTTTCTCAGAAGCCAAAAACGATCCAATGAGGCTGCAATGAAGTACTTCCTGTTGGGGGCTTTTTCCACGGGAATCATTTTATACGGAATGTCCCTGCTTTACGGGCTCAGTGGCAGTACAAACCTGAACGAGATAGGCCGGCAAATCGTCGGGCTGGAAAACAACACCCTTCTCGTTCTTTCTCTCTTTATGATGATGGCCGGTTTGTGCTTTAAGATTGCGGCCGTGCCATTTCACATGTGGGTTCCTGATGCGTATGAGGGAGCGCCGACTTCCATCACCGCTTTTATGTCGGTGGCCGTGAAAGCGGCGGCTTTTTCCATCTTCTTTCGAATCTTCTACCTGGCGTTTGGCGACGTGCGGGAAATCTACATTTTCGCGCTAGCCGTCATTGCCATGGTCACTATGACCTGGGGAAACGTGGCCGCTTTGACCCAAGACAACGTCAAGAGATTATTGGCCTATTCCAGTATTTCTCATGCAGGGTTTGTGCTGATGGGGTTGGTGGCCGGTACTGACTTCGGAGTGACTGCCTCGGCCATCTATCTTTTGGCCTATACTTTTATGAATCTGGGGGCGTGGTCGGTGGTGATATTGCTTCGCCGCCAGGATATTCCTGGTGAGACTCTCGAAGACTTCAACGGTCTTTATTTCAAGCATCCGGCCATTGCGGTCCTGATGCTGATTTTCTTCCTGTCCTTGGCAGGTATCCCCCCCTTGGCAGGCTTTATCGCTAAGTATTTTGTCTTTGCCGCGGTGCTGGAAGTCGCACTGAGTTCAGGTGAGGCACATTCCTCCCTGATGGTTTGGGTGGCAGTAGTGGGAGCGTTAAACGTGGTTGTCTCTGTGTATTACTACTTCCGCATCGTGGTATCCATGTTCATTAGAAAGGATTATTTACCGGCCCCCTTGAGCTTTTCGGCGGGCCTGGTAGTGGTTTTGGTCATCACTGGATTGTTCACCGTCCTGATTGGGATCTATCCAGAACCGTTCATCAGCCTCGCCCGTGCCGCCAGCCTGTCGCTGACTTAAGGAGTCAGGAGCCAGAATTCAGAATCGAGAATCCAGAATCCAGAATCGAGAATCCAGAATCGAGAATCCAGAATCGAGAATCCAGAATGGTTGAAGGTTGAAGGTCTAGGTTTCAAGCTATTGAGTTTTTGAGGTGTGAGTTTTGAATTTTGGAGTTCTGAGTTGGGAGCTTCTCGATTCTGAATTCTGGATTCTCGCTCCTGACTCCTGGCTCCTGGCTTCTGGCTTCTGGCTTCTGATTCTGGTATGATCCAGCACTCTTCAAGCTGGCGAGTTGTGAGTTTTTCCCATTATGCCCGATAGGCCCGATGATTTTCTGTCAAAGTCCTTCCAGTACTTTCAACAAGTGGTTCGTAAATCGGGACCGGCCGCAACGGCCAGCTATACCTTAGTGGGGGCTATTCTGTTCTTCGGTGCGATGGGGTATCTCATTGACCAGTGGCGTGAGACCTCTCCCTGGTTCTTACTGGTGGGTCTACTGTTGGGTATGATTGTCGGCTTTTATGAACTGGCCAAAACGGTCTGGAAACAATGACGATGATTGGGTGCATCACTTTGTTTTGTGTGGTCTCCTGGGCATTGGTCTCCATTACCTTCGCTCCTGGTGCAGCGATGGAAATTTTCCTGGGGATGCTGGTTCCGTTACTGGTGGGAATCGCCACTATCTTGATGGTGGAAAGAATCTATCGGAAAGAGTCGCAAAAGCTCACTTCTTTCATGGCCAAGGCCTTCTTGGCTAAGATGGTGCTGTACGCCGTCTATATGACCTTAATTGTTGGTTTGTATTCTTTTCAACCAATACCGTTTGTTATTAGTTTCACAGTCTATTTCACGGGACTTCACATGGCGGAAGCGTTGTATTTTCGTACCATGTTCAGCACGAGGTGATGACTACAGGTCAAGGGAGCGGACCTGGCGAGTTCAATGCTGGGAAAGTGATTATAGAGCACGTTTCAAACAGCTCAATCGACCATCCCATTATTGAGTTGCCAACTGTGTTGGGGATCAATCTGTCTGTAACCAAGCATGTATTAATGCTGTGGATCGTGGCTGCCTTTTTGTTTGTCATCATTACGTGGGTCACCCGCAAATACTTAAAGCAAGATCGTCCGCTTCCCACCGGATCCATGAACGCCTTGGAAGCAGTGGTCCAGTTTATTCGGGATTCGGTTGTTCTCCCCAATGTGGGAGCCAAATTTTTGAATACCTGGACGCCCCTCGTTTTAACCTTTTTCTTTTTCATCCTCACCGCGAATGGCATCGGCTTAGTTCCCTTGTTTGACATCTTGGGGGTCATTGATCGCTTTATTCTCCAGACCGACCAGCACTCCATCATCAATCGAATGCTTCATGGAGGGACCACGGCAACAGGCAATTACAATGTCACCGCCGCTTTAGCTACCATAACCTTTTTTGCCATCATTATTGCTGGAAGCAAAGCCCACGGTTTTATAAAGCATTGGAAGAATATGGCTCCCCAAGGAATGGCGTGGCCGGTTTATTTCATTCTTATACCAATCGAACTCATGGCTATGTTTGTGAAACCCTTCGCCCTGACCATGCGATTGGCGGCGAACATGACCGGAGGACATATCGCCATCCTGGCAATTTTGTCTTTTGTGTTCATTTTCAGTGGACTGTTTCAAAGTTTTTGGGCCGGGTTCGGAGTTGGAGTGCTAGTGTCCATCCCGCTAGCAGTGGGCATTTCCGCACTGGAAATCATTATTGTGTTGGTACAGGCGTATGTTTTTACCCTTCTGACGGCCGTGTTTATTGGTATGGCGATCAACGTTCATCACTAAACGAATTAGACGGAGGTAACCTGTATGGAAGTTCTGCATTACTTTGGCGCTGCTCTTGGTCTGGGTTTGATTGTTATCGGCGCTGGAATAGGCATTGGTAAATTCACTGCCGCTGCGGCGGAAAGCATTGCCCGTCAGCCGGCAGCGGCCGACAAGATTACCGGTGCCGTAAATCTGCCTCTGTTTCTCCTCGAAGGCGTGGCCATCTTGGCGGAAGTGTTTGTGCTCCTGATAGTGTTGATGAAATGAGGATTGGTGGGGGCCGGGTCTTTAAAATTTAAATTTTGAGCCAAAATTTAAATTTTAAAGACCCGGCCCCCCCTTGCGAAGGAGTTGGTTATGGATAATCCTCTGGTCCAGCCCGATCCGGGATTGTTTCTCTGGACCATTCTCACCTTTTTGGTCCTTTTTGTATTGCTGCGCAAGTACGCCTGGAAACCCCTTTTGAAAATGCTGGAGGACCGTGAGGAAACGATCCGGAAGTCCCTGGATGACGCTGCCAAAGCTAAGCAGGAAATCGAACGGCTTCAACAGGAGTCCAAACAGATCATTGCCAAAGCCAGGGTAGAAGCACAGTCCATTATTGCGGCAAGCCGCACCCAAGCAGAGAAGGTGAAGGCAGAAATCCTGCAAGACGCCAAAGCTAGGACGGATTCCATCCTTCAAGCTGCTGAAAAACAGATCCAAGCGGAAAAGGAAAAAGCCATCACTGACCTCAGAAACGAGGTCATAGATCTTTCCCTGATGATGGCCTCTAAATTGATCAGGAAGAATATCACGCCAGAGAGCAACCGGGCCTTGATTGAAGAGTCTCTCAAGCAGATCGAATCCCACCGGGCTTAGGGGGCTCTAGGGGGTCAGAGCGTGAAAATCCAAATTTTGTCACCAAAATTTGGATTTTCACGCTCTGACCCTGGCCTCACCTTTCTTTCCTTCTCCAACACCTTTATAACTGTTACAATAAAGACTGTTCAGATGCCCAGCGTCTAATTGGCTGCTTCTGACACAACCGTCTGAAGGAGATTTATTAATGCCTCATCTAAAATTTATGGTTGCCGGAACACTGATCCTTGGAGCCATTTGTTACCTGATGTTCAGTGGAATTAATGATTCCATGGTCTATTACTACACTGTTTCTGAGCTCATGAACAAAGCCGAGGAGATCCCCGGCAAAGGGGTCCGCGTTAGCGGCTACGTCTCGCCTGGAACTATTCGCGGAGAGAGCACTCAGTCGAAGGTGGAGTTTGTGATGTTCGAGAAGGAAAGCGACCGGACCCTACCAGTAGTGTATCAGGGAATTATCCCTGACACGTTCAAAGATAACGCTGAGGTCGTGGTGGAGGGGACATACCGCCCAGAAGAGGAAGTCTTTGAAGCCACCGTTCTTCTGGCCAAATGCCCCTCCAAATACGAAACACTCGCCACAGAGCATCCCCAGGATATTCCGATTAAGAAGGAGATCGAATAGGCGGCGATGATTGAGCTTGGCCGCTATTGCCTCATCGCTTCGCTCTTGTTTTGTACCTACGGAATAGTGGCTGCGCTAGTGGGAGGAGTTCGAAATCATCTGCCCCTGGTGCGAAGTGCGGAAAACAGTGTCATCGCCCATTTTGTCATCCTCATGGTGGCCTCCCTCTGCCTTTGGTATCTGCTGCTGACCGATGAGTTTTTGGTCGAATATGTAGCGGGCTACAGCGCAGCCGATATTCCAACGGCCTACAAGTTTACGGCCTTTTGGGGCGGGCAAAAGGGAAGCCTTTTGCTGTGGGCGCTTGTCCTTTCCCTGTTTTCCTTTATTGTGGTGATTCAAAACCGCAGCCGAAACCGTGATTTGATGCCCTACACCACGGCCGTTTTGCTGGGGACTCTCGTTTTTTTCATGGTCCTGTTGAACTTTGCCACCAACCCCTTTGACACACTGGACTTCAGGCCGGCTGATGGGCAGGGATTAAATCCTTTGCTTCAGAACCTTTACATGATCATCCACCCTCCTTGCCTCTTTTTGGGCTACGTTGGTCTGACCGTACCTTTCGCCTTTGCCATGGGAGCTTTGATGAGCGGGCGGCTGGATACCTCCTGGATTCGCACCACCCGCCGATGGACCTTGGTGGCCTGGATATTTCTCACCTTTGGGGTCACACTCGGAGGGGCGTGGGCCTACGAAGAACTGGGCTGGGGAGGATATTGGGCATGGGATCCAGTTGAAAATGCTTCATTCATGCCCTGGCTGATTGCGACGGCTTTCCTTCACTCGGTGATGATTACTGAAAAGAAAGGGATGCTCAAGATGTGGAACTTTGTTCTGATTTTGGCGGCTTTCGAGCTTACCATCTTCGGTACCTTTATCACCCGCAGCGGGGTCATCTCCTCGGTTCATTCTTTTGCTCTGTCCGGCATAGGGCCGCTTTTCGTTATCTTTCTGGCCATTAGCACGTTCTTCGGGCTTTTTTGGATTTTTTACCGATCGAGTGAACTGCGCAGTGAGCAGCGCATGAGGTCTTTTCTCTCGCGCGAAGCTTCTTTTTTGCTGAACAACTTGCTGTTTGTCTCGATCTGTTTTGCCATTTTCTGGGGCACGGTCTTTCCAATTCTCTCTGAATGGGTCACCGGGGAGAAGATAACCGTCTCCACCCCTTTCTTTAATCAGGTCAATCTGCCTTTGGGTTTGGCCCTCCTGATTCTCACCGGAATCTGTCCGTTGATCGCCTGGCGCAAGGCCTCGGGGAAGAATTTCCTGAGAAACTTTCCAATACCTCTGCTGGTCGGGGTAGTCAGTGGTGGAGTGGTGCTGCTTATCGGTGTTCGTGATCTGATTCCGCTGATCTTTTTCTCAGCATGTGGATTTGTGGCCATGACCATGGTCTACGAGTTTTACAAAGGGGCGCGGGCTCGAAAATCCATTCGGCCCACAGGATTCTTAATCGCTTTAAGAGATCTTACTCTGATGAACAAACGCCGCTATGGCGGATTCATCATCCACGTTGGAGTTGTTTTTGTCTTCGTCGGTATCATTGCCAGCTCGTTTTTTAATGTGGAACAGGTCTTCACGGTGAAGAAAGGCGAAAGGTTCACTGTGGCTGATTACACTCTGGTATTTCAGGAACTGACCCAGAGAAGGGATCCGGAAAAAGAGGTGGTAACGGCTCGCATAGATGTCTTGCGAGGCGGGAAAAAGATCGCGGGACTCACTCCGGAAAAGCACTTTCATCACAAGGGCGAGCAGCCCATGACAGAGGTTAAAATTCGTTCCACACTCAAGGAAGATCTCTACCTAGTCTTGTCGGGGTGGGACGAACAGGGACAGGTGACATTTCGGGTTTTTGTAAATCCTCTGGTTCAAGCGATTTGGATCGGAATTGGGATTATGGTGATAGGAGGGATCTTCGTTCTTTTTCCCGACAGGAAGCCTGGACCTG
>JALLOM010000270.1 GCA_027717865.1 Acidobacteria bacterium AH-259-O06
CCGAGTGGGTGAGGGCTTCGTCCAGCCCTTCGGGCATCAGGGAAACGGTCGAGGGTTGCATGGAGACGATCTGATCGCGGGGTATCCGCAGCTTGGAATCGGGCCCGGTGATGAGGACAACCGCGTCGGAAGTTCGTTTGCCCATGATCCCGGAGTAGGTCTCGTTGGCCGTTTCAACCCGGTAGGACTCATGTCCGCGCACAAAGGCGGCACTGGGGAAGATAATCGACTCCAGCAGATCATGGCGAGAGCGTATGGCGCCGATGGAGGTCAGGTCGGGACCAACCTCACTACCTTCCACTCCAATTGTATGGCAGCTTGAACAGGCGACCTTCTCTCCGAAGAAGATCTTTCGACCAGAAGCGACCTCTCCACCGCTTAACTGGTCTTCCAGTGCTCGCAAACGTTGGATGCGCTCTTCCTTTATCTTTTGGAAATGTTCAAACAACGGCTTAGCCTCCGTCTGAACGTGCTCAGGAAAGCTCGAGAACAATTCTCGCAGGTGCCCATCCTGAAAATGATCCATTCCTTGTGAGGACTTGAGAAGCGCTGCCACAAGGGATTCACCAACCTGCGCGCTGCTGTTGTGCCGAAAGGCGTCCAACAGACTGGTTAGAATCAGAGGATCGGCTTTGTGAAGGTGTCGGCGAGCCAGAACGAGCAATTGTTCGTCGCTCAAGTCCGCCTGACCCACGGCCTGGGCCGCCAACAGCCGCACCGTTGCCTGTGTCCTGGGATTCAGCCGTTCCCGCAGGAACTCAAATTGGGAATCGGGAAGCTGCGGACGACTCATCACCAGGGCAGCCAGTGCAGCCGTACGCAAATTCACCGGTTCGGCCTGGTTGTTGGCGAGGCCCTCCAATTCATCCTCCAACTCGGCAATCCGCCAGGAGCGACCCAGCGCCACCGCGCGCAAACGCACGTCCAGGTCGGACGCCCGCAGCTGATCCCGGATCTGCTCAACCCAGTTCCTGGGGAGTTCCTGAAGTCCGCACTGCTCGATGGTGTCCAGGAGAAAGACTCTCCGCTGGGCATGGAGGCCGGCTTTCCCCAGTAGCTCCGCCATCAGAGCCTGCACGTCCTTATCCTCGCACAAGGAGACCAGAACCTCTCTCACCGCCTCTGCTTCATCCTGAGACAATTCCGGGTCACTCAAGCGAGTGCGCAAAAATTGAAGTACTTCACCGGACCAGCCCGGATGGTGCGCCAACACCCACAGGGCTGCATGGCGAAGATCCTTGTCTTCTGCGCCCACGAATGGTGCGAGGTGGGATCGTCGAAGGTGAGTGCCGTCCATCTGATCCAGTGCAATGAGTGCTGCCTTTTGCACCTTCGGCGAGGAATTCTTTAAAGCTTGAATCACCGGTACAGGGTCTTCAAGAGAGATTAGCGCGTAGATGATTGAGTGCTCCACAAAGCGATCGAGGGGTTGAGCCGAAGCGGAAAGCAGCGGCCTTGTGGCCCGCTTGTCTTGGATCTGACCCAGCGCCGTGGCGGCCTGCCGCCGAACCGCCGGTTCGTTGTCCTGGAGCATTTCCACCAGGCGATCGAGCGCCGCCCTATCCTTCGACATCCCCAGGGCCCGGGCTGCTGCCACACGGACCTGAAAATCGGGATCTTGCAGAGCTTCCCGCACTGCTTGCCGCGCATCGGCCGTGCCAATACGGGAAAGGCCAAAAACAGCCGTACAGCGTACCTCGGGAGACCTGGAGCTCCTGAGTACCCCCGTTAAGGCCGAAACCTCACCGCCTTCCACCAATAGTTCCACAGCCCGATCACGAACGACAGGCCTTGAGTCCTCCATGTACTGAACCCATTCCTCCGGCGAGAGAGTTTCAAGTTTTAACTTCTTTCCACGTGGATCCTCGACTCTCGGGGTTCCGATTCTTCGAATCCGATAAACCCCTCCCCGAAACTCCGGCCGCGTGACTCGCGAGACTGGGCAGCCCTTGATAAACCATCCCCCCGTATCCAGCACGAGAAGAGTGCCGTCGGCGGCCTCGATCAGGTCCGTGGGATGGAAGTTGGGGTCGCTGGAAGTCAGGAAATTCTCGTCTTTAGTCCGAAAGGTCGCTCCCTCCCGAAAAACAATGTGCCGGACAACGCGATGGGTATTAAACTGCACGCTAAAGAGGTTTCCCTCGTATTCTGAGCCGAAACTCCTGCTTCGGAAACGTACAAGCCCTGAAGGAGCCACTCGGGGAAACTTACTCATAACGGGCATGAGATCCCCGGTTCGCTTCAGCTTGTCCTCGTCGATCACCTGATGCCACTTGGGGTAGACGCCTCCTTCTACCCAGTGCATCAGTGCGTCGCGCTGGCCCAACCTCGGATTGGTAAAATAGGTCATTGTTCCGAGGATTTCTCCGGAGGGCATGAAGACCAACTCTACGGGATTATCGAAGCCTCCGGCGCTGACCCATTCCAGTCCTGTCCCGTCAGGACGACAGCGCCAGATTCGCCCGCCTTTCGCTTCCAGCACTGTGCCTTCTTTGGTTTCGATCTTGTATCCGCGCCGCGCATCAGTGAGGTAAAGCCAGCCGTCGGGACCCCAAAAAGGGCCGTGCAAGGTGGCGGCATTAACGTTTAATGTCCAGCCCGTCAAGATCACTTCGCGGTGATCGGCTACCCCGTCATCGTCGGTGTCGTCGAAGCGCAGTAAATTTGGTGAAGCGGCCGCGTAAAGGCTCCCCTGATGCCAGACACCTCCCATAGGAAGTGGGATCTGATCGGCAAATACCTTGCCTTCATCGTAGATCCCGTCACCGTCCCCGTCCTCCAAAATACGGATGAGGTAAGCGGGATCTGCCAACATCTCTTCTGTCGTCATCGTATTGGGGCCGGTTGACTCGAACACAAAAAGACGGTCTCGTTGGTCCAATATTGCGAACATGGGATAGGACGTCAGGTCCGGCCCGGCCACCTTTTCCACGGCAAAGCCCTCCGGTACCTGGATGGCTTCCAGTCCGGTCAGCTGTCTCCGTTCGCTTCCTTTTCCTGCCGGTAAGAAAAACTTGATCCCGGCCCAAGCCAGTAGGCCGAGAACGAGGACGAGGGCAGCGATTTTGATAAGCTTGAGAACATTCAAAGATTGCACAAGCTTGCCTCCTCTCGTGAGGACCGATGAGATTGCCGTTGAATATCATCGGGAAAACCTTTTTTGTCAAGTGGGTGCCATAGTAATCATTCAGTCTCGGGGGTCCTGGGAAGAGGCTTATTTGTCCCACAGATCACACAGATAGAGCGCGGATCACACAGACCCTACAGCCAGCAAATGTTAGAAATTTAGTCACGTTGATTCGCCTGTAGGGTCCGTGTGATCCGCGCTAATGATCTGCGTGATCCGTGGGCCAAACAGCCTTCCAACCATCTCCGCCTCCCCACGTCACTGAAGGTCTACGTGCCGTAGTGCCTTTTTCTTGAACCTATTCTGGTAAGATTAAGCCGTGGAGTTTCAGCTTACACACGAACAGGAAATTTTGCGGGAAACCATTCGTAAATTCGCTCTCAATGAAATCGCCCCCCACAGCCTGGAGTGGGATGAGGAGCAAAAGTTTCCTCTCCAGACCATCAAAAGGCTCGGTGAGATGGGAATGATGGGGGTGCTGGTGGCTCCGGAATATGGGGGAGCCGGTTTAGGGTATCTTGAGTATGTGATTGCCCTCGAAGAGCTTGCTCGCGTCGACGGATCGATCGCTCTCTCCGTTTCCGCTCACAATTCCCTCTGTACAAATCACATCTATTTGAAGGGCAATGAACAACAGTTGCGGAAGTACGTCACTCCGCTGGCAAGCGGTAGAGCGGTTGGGGCCTGGGCCCTCACTGAACCGGGTTCGGGGAGCGACGCAGCCAGTGCTCAGACTCGGGCAGTCAAAAAAGACGGCTCTTGGATGCTAAACGGAACCAAAAATTTTTGCACTCACGGAACCTGCGCAGACATCTATGTCATCCTGGCGATGACAGAGCCGGGTAAAGGGAAAAAAGGGATGTCTGCTTTTATCGTAGAAAAGGGAACGAAAGGTCTGAAGCCCGGAAAGAAAGAAAACAAGTTGGGCTGCCGCTCAAGCGATACCGCTTCAGTAATTTTGGAGGATTGCCGTGTTGCTGAGGAAAATCTGTTGGGGCGGGAAGGGAAGGGCTTCGTTGACGCACTAGAGGTTCTCGATGGAGGGCGTCTCGGCATTGCTGCCATGTCCCTGGGAATCGCACAAGGCGCTCTCGACTGCAGCATCAAGTATTCTCAGGAGCGGGAGCAGTTTGGCCAGCCCATTGCCAATTTTCAGGCAATTCAGTGGAAACTGGCTGACATGGCGACTCGCATAGAAGCGGCTCGGTTGCTGACCTATCAAGCGGCCTGGATGAAGCGGCACAGCGAGTCGGTACGCAAATACTCTTCAATGGCCAAACTTTACGCCAGTGAAGTGGCGGTATGGGCTGCTGAGCAAGCCATACAGATCCATGGCGGATATGGATATATCAAAGACTACCCACCTGAAAAGTTCTGGCGTGACGCTAAAGTCTGCACCATCGGAGAGGGCACTAGCGAGATTCATCGTATGGTGATCGCGAAAGAAGTGCTGAAGTAGAGCTCTTCGGCGCAGAGGAAAAGAGCCGACAGAGCCGCCCGCAACCGTCA
>JALLOM010000271.1 GCA_027717865.1 Acidobacteria bacterium AH-259-O06
GACCAGTCGAAACTGGCAATGATAAAGAGGAGTCGAATATACTGGAGGGCTTATGGACAGGCTCGGAGCTGAACGAACCGTTCGCCCCATTCCTGCTACCAGCACGCTGGCCGTGGTTGGAGCCGGCCCAATTGGTCTGGAGGCCGCTGCCTGGGCTGTGTCTCATCACTGGGACGTGGCTGTCTTCGAAAAGGTCAGAGTAGGCCATCATATCTGTCAGTGGGGCCACGTCAAGTTATTTAGCCCCTTTCGCATGAACCACTCCAATTGGGGCCCGCAGTTGCTGAAATGTGCCTTTCCCGATCTCACTTTGCCTTCGGAATCTGCTTGTACGACTGGATCTGAATACGTTCAGCGCTATCTTGAGCCTCTGTCTCGAGTGCCTGGACTTTCTGAGAGGATTTTCCTGGGCGCTGAGGTTGTTCAGATCGGCAAAGAAAAACTTGCAAAGAAGGACTGGATTGGCGATGCCAAGAGAACTCAACATCCTTTTCGCATCCTGCTGCACAATGGCAATACCGAGTTCATTCACAAAACGCGTGCTGTCATCGATGCTTCGGGCGTCTACTCTTTTCCGCAGTCTCTGGGAAGCGGCAACATTCCCGCGCCTGGGGAACTGCAGGCCAAAAGCGAAGCCTCTTCACACCTGCACTACGGTCTCGTGGACCTACTCGGTCAGCATCGTCGCCAATTCGAGGGTAGAAAGACTCTATTGGTCGGTGGAGGCTATTCCGCCGCCACCGCTCTGGAAGCGTTTGAGCAACTGGTCCAAAGTGCCCGTGAAACAAAAGTGTCCTGGGTGAACCTTTCCACAGGCGAAGAACCGTATTATAGATTTGACAATGATCCCCTGCCCTATCGAGACGATCTGGGCAAACTGGGAAATCGCCTGGCGGCTGCCCCTCCTCCCTGGCTTGACTACTTTGCTGGATCAAGCATTGAAGAGATCAGCCGTCGGCCTAATGGTGATCAAGGCACATTTGAGGTAGTGATTAATTCCCAGCAGGGTTGTGAGAAGCTGGAGGTCGACGAGATTATCGCCAACGTCGGCTTCATGCCCGATAACTCTATTTATCGCCAGCTTCAGGTACATGAGTGTTATGCCACTAGTGGACCCATGAAGCTGGCTGCCACATTGCTGGGAGGCTCACCCGACTGCCTGGCCCAAAAGAGCCAGGGTATTGAAACTTTGAGAAACCCCGAGCCGGACTTTTTCATCTTAGGCAACAAGAGCTATGGAACCAATTCCACATTTCTTCTCACTCACGGGATTAAACAGGTGGAAGCGGTCATGAACCACCTAAAGGGGCAGTGCATATGAGTAAGCAGACCATTCTTGAAACCTATTCGAAACTGGCAGTCGAAACCAAGGCAGATCTTTGCTGTGGAGTGGACTACCGAAAAGAGTTCAGTTCTGAAGAGCTCGATCATATCCCCGACGAGGTCCTGGATCGGAATTATGGCTGCGGTGTTCCGATCGAGTTGAGAACTTTGGGCACTGGTAAAAGTGTGCTGGACCTGGGACCGGGCTTTGGCCGGGACTGCTTTGTTGCAGCCCACAAAGTAGGGCCCGAAGGGCGCATCTTCGGCCTGGACATGAATAATGACATGCTCCGACAGGCCGAGCACTACAAATCGAAAGTGGTTTCTCGTCTGGGATACGACAATATTCGTTTCCTCAAGGGTCAGTTTGACGTCCAGATCCCATTAGAAAATGACAGCGTCGATGTGATTCTTTCCAATTGTGTGAATAATCTGGCCACGGACAAACGCAGGGCGTACAGCGAGATGTTCCGCGTCCTCAAACCCGGGAGCAAGCTTTCCTTTGCAGACATCGTCTCTTATGACCTGCTGCCCCTCAAGTTACAGGAGAATGAAAAAGCTTGGGCTGACTGTGTGGCAGGTGTCCTCTCTTTTCAACAGTTGACCCAGATACTCAACGAGGCGGGCTTTCACGGTGTCACTCTCACCACGCAATTTTCGTACAAAGTTGGAACCGAGGTCTTGAAACAATACTTTGACTCGGGATCGGGGGACTCAAGGATTCGATTGTCTTCGAAGGAACGAGAGGAGTTGGAAAGGGTCCGGCTTTACTCCGTCCTGATCGAGGCCTTCAAACCGGTTGTGGATCCCCAAGGAGAATGCTATTGGACAGGTCAGTATGCGCTCTTTCAGGGACCAGGGGTGTCTTTGCAACTCGACGACGATCCAGACCACGTGTTTAAAGCAGGGACTCTCAAAGAGGTGTGTGAAAAGACGGCCACCATCCTGAAATCGGAGCCTTTTAAAGGTCACTTCACGGTGTTCGAGCCCCAGGGAGAAGTGGAAGCCCGGCTCTGCGTCCCCGGAGGAAAATGCTGTTGAGGGGGGTGGAAGGGGTCAGACCCCTTCCACCCCCTCCAAGAACTCGATGAAGTCTTTAATCATGACCGCTGTGAGACCCCAGATTAGCACCCCTTCGTAGTCGTAGAAGTAAAGCGTGATTTCCCTTCCGGACCTCCGACGCATTTCTCTCGCAGGTTCAGTTTCACGGAAAAATTGAAATGGGACTTCCAGGACGCACTCCACTTCCTGGGGATTGGGTGAAACGGAGAAACCCGGCTTCAAAAATCCCACGAAAGGGGTGACCAGGAAGTTCGTGACGGCCATGTACTCGTGAAAACGACCCAGGATCTCGACATAATCAGGTGAGATCCCCACTTCCTCTTCTGTCTCTCTTAAAGCTGTCTGATCAAGAGAGGAGTCAGTATCTTCACGAAGACCTCCTGGAAAGGAAATCTGTCCTTTATGAGTGGCCACGTCCTGAGTACGCACAGTGAGAAGAAAATGGGGCTCAGCTTCTCGCTCGAAAATCGACATCAAGACGGCCGCTTCCGCCGTGTAGCTTTCTTGAAGAGTACGCAGCGAGCAATCCGCTAATCTTTGCCGGATATGCTCCTTAAGATCACCCATCATCGCTCGCATCCCTCCAATCGTGGGTTCCTTTCACTCCACCGATCCCCAGAGAAGCCATTCTGCGAGACCCATCGGCTGTTTACAAGTCTTCCATTTTAACGCAGTCTGCGTTACTGTCAGGAGTCTGTGCGGTATCGCTGCTAGACATCATGGTGCAAATCTCAACACCACACCTCGAAGAACTCCGCTACGCCAAGCGTCTGCTGGAGAAGCCTAGCCTGGCTGCCAAATTGACCGACACGCTGGGAACACCGATCGAAAAAGGCTTTAGCTTACTACCAGAGAAATGGTCCGAGACCATCCGAGAGGCAATTCACAACTCGTTATATAAGGGCCTTGAAGTAGCGGTGAAATCACTGGGAGCAGACACCAGCCGTCCAGCCCGGGAGCGTTTTCATAAGCTGGCTATCATCACCGCCGGTGCCACGGGAGGTGCCTTCGGCTTGGCCGGGCTGCTTGTGGAGCTTCCATTTTCCACCACCATCATATTGCGCTCCATCGCCGACATCGCTCGAAGTGAAGGAGAAGACATTGACTGTATTGAAGCAAGATTAGCCTGCCTGGAGGTTTTTGCACTGGGAGGGAGATCAAAATCGGATGACGCTGCCGAAACGGGTTACTTCGCGATTCGCTCTGCTTTGGCAAAGTCGGTTAGTGAAGCCGCCCGCCACATTGCGGAAAAAGGATTTGTCGAAGAAGGGGCACCGGCGCTGGTTCGATTTATCTCGGCAGTAGCTTCGCGATTTGGCATTGCGGTTTCTGAAAAGGTTGCCGCCATGGCTGTTCCTGCCATCGGCGCAGCCGGCGGAGCACTTATCAATTCAATTTTTATCAATCATTTTCAAGATACGGCCCGAGGACACTTCACTGTTCGGCGCTTGGAAAGGTGCTACGACAAAGAGCTGGTTCAAGCAGAATATCAGAAGTTGATAATCTAGAAGCCCGAATAATGGGGGCTAGTGGCGCCACCGGCAGGACTGGATCATTCAGGAAGAAGCGTTAAGTTTCAGGTCAGTGGGGCCACCGGCCTCGGGCCGGATCATTCAGGGAAGAAACTTGGCACGTTAGCAAAAGTAAGGTATTCTGCCGACTTGGCACAGGCTGCGGCAGTAAAGACCCTTTGATGCACTGGTGCTTGTTTGCCCCAAGGTCAGTTTGGTCCCGAGCTGAGCAATCATTCATTAGTGAGGCTCTCTAAGAGCACTCCTCCAGGTCAGAATCGATAAATACTGGCCACCTCGGGCCGTAGCCTGCGCCGCAAAGCACAGAGGTGGGCCTGTCAGCTCTTGTACAGCAGTGGGTGAGGTGTGCCTGTTGGCCAGCCTGCAGTGCGCCAAGTGCCTGCATCATGAATGTTTTCTCCCCTTCCGCATCTATCACAACCCTCACCACAACAATGGGTTAGCGCTTGTTTCTATCGATACTCCACGTGAAGTTTCAGGTCAGAGGGCTGTGAGTGCGGTGTGCTTCAGGTTTTCATTCAGTAACCTCTCCCACATCATCAGGGATGATCGTAAGCCGCTCGCCAATGAAACTCCTTATCCTCTGCAACACTTCATCTTGAAGGTTTGCTTCTGAAGTAGCTACCATCATTGTTAGCTCGTAAAGCTCATCATCTGTTGTTTCCAGCCATCGCTCATTCATGAACAAAAATACCACTAGACTCAAAATAAGCGCAAT
>JALLOM010000272.1 GCA_027717865.1 Acidobacteria bacterium AH-259-O06
ATGTAAATTCCAGACGTGTTAGCATTTAAAATGAGGATAGCTGCACCGTGTCCTTGAGAAGATGGGGCACGGCGGTAGACTGTCAGGGGGGAGACGATCATGATATCGACAATTAGGAAGTTCCAATATCCAACAAGCGTTACGGGTATCTCAAAGCCAGCCGTGATCGCCTTGGCAGCGACGATCCTACTGATGGCAGGCTCGCTCATGGCCCAAGAGCTCAGCGGGCGAATTGCAGGAACCGTGACTGACGAACAAGGGGCCTTCATGCCTGGTGCCGAAGTGACGGCCACGCACGTGGAGACAAATTATGTCTACCGCGCTGTCACCTTGGATACTGGGCGCTTCACCATGCCCAAAGTGCGTCTGGGGCGCTATACGGTGGCAGCAGAGATGCCCGGTTTTCGCCGTGCGGTGGTGCAGGACGTCATCGTAGAAGTGGGTGGGACAGCCACCTTGAGAATCACCCTGCAGGTGGGTGAAATCCAGGAAGAGATCACCGTAACAGCGGAAACAACGCAGGAGCTCGTTAACACGGTGGACACCGAGCTAGGCGCAGTGGTGGACGAGCGCCGGGTGCTGGAGCTGCCACTGGATGGCCGCAATGCCATCGAGCTCACCTTCCTGCAGGCGGGCGTCTACTTCGACCGCGACGATCGCGGCAGAGGCCAGAATCTTTTCGTCCACGGCCAGCGCGACAGCACCGTCAACATCACTCTGAATGGCGTGGACGTGCTGGACCAGATTAGCCGGTTCATGACGGTTAAGGTGGACTTTCCCATGCTGGCCCTGGCGGCGGAGAATGTCCAGGAGTTCCGCGTGATCACCGGCATCGGCTCGGCAGAGACCAGCCGGGGCGGGGTGCACATCAGCGCCGTCACCCGCGCGGGCACGAATGACTGGCATGGCTCGATTTTCGAGTTCCACCGCAACACCGTCCTCAATGCCAATGAGTTCTTTAACAACGCCAGGGGCGTAGAAAGGTTCCCGCTCATCCGCAATCAGTTCGGGGGGCGCGTCGGCGGCCCTATCTGGCGCGACAAAACCTTCTTCTTCTTCGGCTACCAGCAGTGGCGCCAGTCGCGCGGCATCCCCGTCCTGCGCCGCGTCTATACCGCCGAAGCCCGCCAAGGCCTCTTTCGCTATGACGACAAGGGCGTGATTCGCACGGTCAACTTGCTGGAGTGCGGCGCCACTGCCCAGGGCGTTCTGGGACGCGACTGCGTGGATGATCGTTTCAATCTGGCTGACCCCATCGTCTCCGGGGGCGCGGTGACGCCGGACCCCTTCATTGCCGGCGACATATTCGGGTTGGTCCCGCTGCCCAATAACTTTGACACCGGCGATGGGCTGAACACGGGTGGCTTCCGCTTCAATGCTGTGTCGCGTCTCTTTGAACATGTCCCCGCATTCCGCATCGACCACAATATCAACGAGAAGCACAGCTTCTCCGGCACCTTCAACTACATGGACCGGGAGATCGAGGGTGACTTCATCAACGACCGCCACCCCCGCTTTCCGGATTCGGGGACGTTGGGCAACCGCATCACCCACTCGCGGGGCTTCAGCGCTGC
Organism: Acidobacteria bacterium AH-259-O06; assembly: GCA_027717865.1. GTDB lineage: Bacteria > Acidobacteriota > UBA6911 > RPQK01 > JADFOI01 > JALLOL01. The sequence goes on from JALLOM010000272.1 coordinate 1,575, forward strand.
CTTGACCTCCATCTTCACTCCCACTCTCATCAACGAATTCCGCTTCGGGTCCTTGAACGGAGAGAACCGCTTCCAAGTTATCCAACCTTTCGACACACCCTTCGTGCTCGACTTCAACATCGAGCACCCCGATAGCGACAGATTCATCTACGACCACAACAACCAGCCTGAAGGGCGCACCACCGAGACTTACCACCTGCGCGATGTGGTCTCCTGGGTGCGCGGCAACCACCAGCTCAAGTTCGGCGCGGAGTGGCGCCACCGCTGGGTGAACTTCTGGGGCTTCGACGGGATTAATGCATTTGGGGAAATTGATTTAGATACCGGTGAGAACACCCCCGGCTTCAGCACTAGCGACCTGGGTAAGCTCGCGGGTGGCGGCAAGCCCAGCTCCACTGAGCGCAACAGGGCACGCGAGCTGATGAATGACCTGGTGGGGGCGATTGGGGAGGTGGAGGTTCGCTACAACGTTACCTCCCTCACCTCCGGCTTCGTCCCCGGCGTCGAAGAGCGCCGCATTCTCCAGAACCGAGAGCTCGACATTTTCTTCAACGACGCTTGGCAGCTCCGCCCCAACTTGACCCTCAATCTCGGCCTGCGCTGGGAGTACGCCACCGTGCCCTACGAGACCCGGGGCATCATCCTGGTCCCCGAAGGTGGCCAAAACGCGGTTTTCGGCGTCTCCGGCCCCCAGGGCTTCTTCAATCCGGGCACACTGGCTGGCTCCCCCTGCTCCATCCTGGGGACGTTGCCCCTGGGGCGCACCTCGGCCAATGCGCGCAGCTTGATTACCTCCTGTGCCACCCGCAACGTGCCCGGCAGCTCCAGCAATGGAGTGCCGTTGTTCAAGGACGACTTGGACAATTTCGGACCGGTCATCGGCCTGGCCTGGGACCCTTGGGGCGATGGCAAGACGGCGGTCCGCGCCGGCTTCCGCATCACTTACGTACAGGACCCCTTAGGCATCATTGAACGCAATCTGGACGACAATGAGGGGCTGGTGATTGACGAGGACTGCATCCCCGCGGATGGAACCTGCCAAAACAACCCCACCCTTCTGCGCAATGTGCTGGCCGGCGGCACGACGGCGGCTGCCGTGCCCGAGTTCAAGCTCCCAGCGGTGCGCACGATCCTGAATTCAAGCTCGCAGGACTTTCGCACCTACGCCACAAACCTCGCCACCTCTTACTATAATGAGTGGACCTTTGGCCTGCAGCACGAAGTTCTGCCCAATCTGGCCCTCGAGGCGCGCTACGTGGGACAGCGGGGGGTGAAACTGCGCCGGATGGCGAATTTCAACGAAATCAACATCTTTGCCTTCGACCCGGTCACCAACATGAGCTTCCTGGACTCGTTCATCATCGCCCAGCAGAACCTGGCCTGCAACACTTCCCAGGGGTTGAGTAAGTTCGGGTTCTCGGATGCTTCCGGGGCGCCCTGCATTACCCCCAATCCCTTGATGGCTGCCATGATTGCGGGTGACCCGGGCCGCTTGGACAGTCGTTCCAGACTCGTACGAGCGCTTGAGCGGAATGCGCCGGGCGAGTTCGTCTACCGCCTGACGCAAAACCAAACCTCCCGAGTCGGCGGGAAGGGGTCGGGGTCCCGTGTCCGCGGCGGCAGTTGGTGGGGTGCGGTGCTGGATGGCCGCTTCCCGGTCAACTTCTTTATGGGCAACCCCTTCGTCGCTGACGCGCGGATGATGAACAACGACGGCTTCTCCACCTACCATGCGCTGGAACTGGAAGTCCGGCGGCGATTCTCGGGTGGGTTCACTTTTCAGGGCAACTACACCTACGGCAAGGCGCTAGCGGACTACGACGGACGTTCCAGCACGCTGTTTGACGGGGAGCGACCCAGCTCCATCCGCAACACGCGCTACACCCTCCAGGAGCTTATGCCCCGCCACCTGTTCCACGCCAACTGGATTTATGAGTTACCCTTCGGGCCCGGGAAGCGCTTCGCGGCAGGGAACGATTTCTTGCAGAAGCTCCTCGGGGGTTGGCAGGCGAGCGGCATCATCAGATGGCGCAGTGGACGGCCGCTTTCGATCGTGTCTGAGATCGGAACCTTCCACCGGAATGTGAGATCCGGCCAGAACACGGTGAACCTTTCCCAGGACGTGAGCAAGGGTGACCTGCGCGACCGCACCGGCAGGCTCAACATCGGCGACAGCATCTACTGGTTCGACCCCTGCTTGTCCTCTGACGCCGGGGTCGCCTGCAACGACCCGAATGCGATTGCCGGGCTGTTCCAGTTGCCGAATTCCGGCGAGCTGGGCCGGTTATCGCAGTCGGTGATTTTCGGGCCCCGAAGCTTCAAGTTCGACTTCAGCCTGGCCAAGCGCATCCAGATCACTGAAGCTACCGACCTCGAGTTTCGCTGGGAGATCTTCAACGCCTTCAACAACGTCAACTTCAACATACCCGAGACCAACATTTTCGACACCGACTTCGGCCGGATTGGCGAGACCGTTACCTCCCCGCGGCTGATGCAGTTTGCGCTAAAGATTAACTTCTAGCCGGTCTTGTACGACTCGGGGGACGACTGGGTCCCCCGAGTTTCACGGATTTTTCGGCAAACAGACGCCTCTGTTCTTCGTTCTTCCGATTTCCGATTTCAATCTCCATTCTTATTGTCTGCTGTACCGTCCCATCAACTCGGTTTGGGCCAGGATTTGCCCCTCCATGGCCTGCAGTACTTGCTCTTTGCTGGCGCCCGCAGCAAGATCCAGTGCCGCCTTTAGAGCGTAAAGCTTGAAGAAGTAGCGGTGCGTCCCGCCTGGCGGGCACGGCCCACCATAACCCAGCCGTCTCCAGCTGTTCTGACCCTGCCGGCTGCCGTCGGCCAATTCAGCCTCCCCGGGGACGGCTTCAGGCAGGCCACGAGTCTCGGCCGGTAGATTGTAGAGCACCCAGTGGACCCAGGTGCCCACCGGCGCGTCAGGATCATCGGCGATGAGAGCGAAACTTTTGGTATTTTCGGGAGGGTCGCTCCACTTCAGTGGTGGTGAGATATCCTCACCATCGCAGGTATATCTTGGGGGAATGT
>JALLOM010000273.1 GCA_027717865.1 Acidobacteria bacterium AH-259-O06
ACTAGTCACTGTTGTTGTCCAATGACGACATCTGCGTGCCCCCTTACTCCACTGATGACTTCGGTAACTGAGACGCGCCAGCGGCCTGCCGGGTCATTGAGGGCGGTTCGGAAACGGACGCTGCCCCTGCTGTCGAGAATGTCCGAATTCCGCCCGTAGAACCGGATTCTCAGGCCAGCTGAATCGGTCACGACGACTTTAGCGACCGAGCGCAGATCCTTGACCCCGCCAACCCAAAAATCAATGTGCACCTCCTCCCCTAGTGGCACCGCGGCAGGGCCTTTAACATCCACACCTGTCACGCGGCCCTTAACAAAGGCGAAGAGCTTCGGGACTGCTGGTTCAATTTCCGTTTCGAAAGAGGATCCTGAGTTGAGGTAGCGCTTCTGGCGAACATCGTAGATCGTGGCATCCTCATCCAGGGTGATGCGAACCGTCTGCTTTGGCTCTCGTTCCTTATCGGGCACCAACCCATAAAGTCGCGTCGACCCGTTGTTAAAGAGATAAGTCGCACAATCACTCACTGTATTGCCAGTAAGGGAGGTCAGTCGAACTTTAGGGTCGATCCCGGCCGCAGTGAGGATCCGTTGCATCTTTTCTAAAGCCGGACTGGTTCTTCCTTCGAGCTTGTCCTCGGGGTAGCTGTGCAGAAAGTAGTTGAGCAGAAAGGCATGTCCTTTGCTAAAGCGGTTGTGCAGCAGTATTGGCCTTCCCCCTTCTTTCCCATACGCTTCAGCTTCCCTCAGCGTCAGCTCCGGTTCGCCCCGCATGGCGACGATTGCCTCACGTTCGACCTTTTTCGGTTCGATGCCGAACACCTCCGCGAGAGCACGCTTCTCGCGAAAAGTGCAGTGCTCGTCCATGGCCCCGGCGAGAGCATCGGCGATGACGATTCCCCCCCGTCGTACGAATCTTTGTATGGCTTCAACCTCTTCCTCGCTCAGCGCCACACTCATGGGAAGGATAAAGGCCTTGTATCCGCGTGAAATCAGGTCTCCCTTTTCCACATCCGAATAGGAGACGAAGTCGAACAGAAGTCCCGAGTCCTTCAGGATCTTCACCCAACCGTCACGGTTAGCGTTAAAGCGCCGGAGCGTTCGGCTGCTTGGCTGGTAGACAACAGCCTCCTCAATCGTCCCGTCGACGATCCATGCGCCGTGAATACTCGGATACGAGTAATGAATGGCGATGCCATGATTGTCGGGCGTGGCCAGACCCACCAGTTTGCCGATCCCTTCGCCTCGCAGCTCGCGAAACCCCTCTTCCATGTCCTGTCCACTTTGACTCATGGTCAGATCGGGATCCAGGGTCGAGTACTGCCAGAAGATGTAGGCCCCACCATTGGTGCCCTTGAAGAGATTGCTGTAGAAGTTGTAAAACACGTCCCTACCCAGTACGCCGTAGCCGGCTCCCCCTGAGATCTTGACTTCTGGGTTGAAGGAGTGGTGGAAATCAAGTTGGTTTCCCCCACTGTAGGCATTGAGATGCTTCGTGTATTGATTCATGCGGCTGTAGTCGCAGCCATTGTGGGCACCCGACTCCTGGGTGCCCGAGTTCAAAAGGATGCCTCCGGGATCGATTCTTTGCAGCTCTTCCAGCACGAAACCGTAGAAATCGGCATAGGTTTTTTCCATGAAGGTGCGGTGGTCGGCCCACGAACCATAGTTGCCTCTCGCCTGGGCCTCATAGGTGTCGTCAGGGACCACCACCTCCCAGTCGGCAAAGCGCGTCCCCCACTGCCGGTTCAGGGCTTGCAGGCTGTGGTATTCCTCCCTGAGCCACTTGCGGAAGGCGGCCATGCTGTGTGAGGAAAAGCAGAGATCCAGATCGTCCTCGTAGCAGGTCAGAGACGGTTCTTCATAAACATAATAAGATAGCGGAGAAAACGGCATCCAGGGCGCTGTAAGCTGCTTGAGCTCTTTGCGGACCAGCTCGCGGTAAGACGGGTCATTCAGGCAATATTCGCGTACGAGAACCTTCTTGTCGCGTGTCCTGACATATTTCTTCTTCATCCCCAGGTAGTAGTTCCGCTTGGGCCCATCGGGTGATTCCTGGCCGCTGATGCGGGTTTGTGCCTGAATGTTGTAGTTAGCGTGCTTACTGTGACTCAGAGAATAGGAGGACAGAGTGGTTACATGCAGTTGTCGCAGCTGCCGATCGATGGTGGGCCAGATCCCAGGTATGGGGTCCGGACCAAAGCGATACATGACGATGTCGTAATCATCCCATTTTCTGGGCTGAAGGACGAAGATCTCCTTAATTGTGCGGTCACTACGAAGGTCTCCCACAGCCACCTCGCAGTCCAACTTCGCAAGGTGAGTCAGGACACCTAGAGAACTGAGGTTGACGGAGTGCTCAGCCTGGCCATCCACTGTCGTCTCAAACTGCTGCTCATCAACCAGCCGGTCGTAATTGTCAAAGAGGCGGACTCTCACAGAGCAATGGGTGTTGCGCGGAGCTGAGAGGCGCAGCCGAGCAGAGACCGGTCGCCCCAGGCGGACTTGGTCCGCATCAGGCGTGATCGAGCGGATTTTCACCATGGAAGGGACATCGAAAGTAAGAGTCGCCCAATCGTGCACTTGCCCTTCTTGTATCAGCCGCACATCCACGAAGTGGCGTCCCCCTGGCAAGGGTGCAGGCAGGAGCAGCTCTACACTGGAAGCGCCATCCGGTACTGGAACCGACAGTTTTCCTTCCGTTTCACCGAAGCTGTCATGCAGCGCAGCCACCAGGCGCCCGCCCGGTAGCGATTTCTCCAATGCCACAGTGATGCCTTTTTCTGAGCGCTCCACGTGCAGAATGGCCGCCTCCGGTTCTCGCTTGGCCGCCCACACGACCGCGCGTGCCACAAGCGACCAGAGGTATTCTTGGTAGGGGTAATGAAGTTTGGTCTCGAAAACATTATCTACCTGCGGGATCATGCCCTTTTCAGGGTAGGCAAAAGCGACAACGCGACCCTTTCCCACGGTGCGCACAGCCAAAACGGGCGTACCTCCTAGTGTCTCCAGCAGAATCTCACCTGCCGGCTGGGATCCAACCGCGCCAATGTGCCCCCATGGGAATGCCTTAAACGGCACACCGCGTATGATGTAGTGATCGGTTGTGGGGCGCCACTGAGATTGGTCTAGTGTAGGCCTGGTCCTGTTCCCACGCCGCCCTGTGCTGCTGGTGCGCACCAGCGGCGATAAATTCCAGAGTCCTGCTCCGTCCTCCGATCGGCTGAAGGGGTAAAATAGGATCAGTCCTGCACCTGCTTCTACCCGTCTTCGCAGTTCGTTCCGCACCTCCGCGGGGTAGCTTTCCCAGGGATGCAGTCCCGGCCATAGAATCACGTCATAGTTCGGTCCGTGGAGTAAATCATCGGCAATGTAGACGTGGGCAAGGCTGTAGGGATCACTCCAAAACTCCCCGCCACCGGCACGCTGACGGTAGAAATCGCCAAATCCCCACTTGTTAATGCCCGGAGAGCGACCGATGGTGGTGGCTTTAAAGTTCAAATCCAGGCGCTGGGCCAGTTCAACGATTCCGCGCCCATTAGCCACATCAGCGATGGCGAAGGTTTTGATAGGCCCCCCGGTGAAAGGTCGGGCCCAGGGAACATGGGGCGTCTGAACCTTCATCGAGTAGTCGATGTCCCAGCGGCCGCGCTCCTTCAGCACAGGATGGAATCGGTCCAGAGCGAAGTAATCCAGGTAGAAGGTCCCCCTCCGGCCGGATTCCAAGACCAGGGATTGCATCTGAGCGAGGTCGATGTCCTTCACCTGCGCTAGGGAAAGTTGGAGATGGTTCACCCCGGCCCGCAGCGAGAAGGTTTGGCTGAAGGAACCGCGCTTGGAATCGCGCAGCAGCAGCCTTACCTCAGAAGGCTGCATGCTCCAGACAAAGACCAGCAGCGACTCCTGCCGACGCCAGTCGCTCGGCACTTTGGACAGTTGGACCGATCCCCCACCGGAGGGAAAAACCACCTCAAGTGAATTTCCAGTCCAGGCTGGGAAGCGCTTCGATGCGGCGACTCGCACGCCAGGAGAGCTGCTGACAGCGGCCACCTCGGCCTCTTGCTCAAAAGAAGCAAAGACGTCCAGTCGGGCATAAACGTTCTGCGACACCAGGGCGAGGAGTGCAAAATTAAGGGAAAGAAGCCACGTTGATCGATTGACTGCATTCATGATCATTCCTCGGTTGAGAATTAGGGTAGGCCAATCGGCATACAGCGACGCGCGATTAACAACCGGCTAATAGTATTAGCCAGTTCAACGGCCTGGTGTCAATTCCGGCAACTCCGAAACGCCGGCGGTTATATTTTCACGTTGCTTGTCGGCCCACGACTCTCTATAATTCTGTGCTCTCCGGTGTGGAGCGCTGTCATGGTTGCTGGACTTCCCCTAACAGCCTGGGCCCTGCTCATTGCTGCCGTGGGTCTGGGCTTGGTGATTGAACTGGTTTTCTATTTCAAGCATCGACGGCGCAGCACGTCACGGAAAAGTCGCTCAGGTCGAAGCCGTTGAGCCCATCGCCCTGGCCCCGGATTATTCATAGGTTCTCGTCACGAAGCGGCGAAAGCGCCGGCCTGACAAGGCGCGCGACGGAGGCCC
>JALLOM010000274.1 GCA_027717865.1 Acidobacteria bacterium AH-259-O06
AAGTAGGTCGAGGGGATCTTCTTCGCTCGAGAAGCCCCTGATTAAGATTTCGTTGGCGGAATGGATGAGTTTCCGGAGAAGGGACTTTTCCTTGACGATGTGCGCGTAGTGCTCCACATTGGAGACCCTGGGGACTCCGTCCAGTAAAGAGGCAATATAAGCGACTCCACCCACCGCTTCGATTTCGTTGCGCTTTTGAAGCTCCTCCCTCAGCGTCAGGGAGTCAATGGGTCGAGAATCAGTAGAGAGAGCCTGCATGGTGGAGAAAATCTTGCGATGATTTTCTAAGTAGAAATCGTATATGTTCAGGATCTCGGAGGCCTGATCATACAAAGCATTCTCGAGCAGAATTGCTCCCAGAACGGCACGCTCTGCTTCCAGGCTGTGAGGAAGGCTTTTTTCGAGAGTCGCGTCAGTAGGCATAAAACGCTAGCGCGTAGAGCAAAAGAGCAAAAGTTGCAACACAAAGAATGCAACACAAAGAATAGTAAAAAGGGGGGTGAGAAAAAATGCCGTTTCAGGTTTCAGGTTTCAAGTTTCAGGTTTCAGATTATGCTAGCCGAGGGCTGTGACGTGCCAGCTGTTAGTTTTCAGCCCTCAGCAACCTATTGGTCCGTGGATGCAGGTACTCTCGAACCTGAAACCTGAAACCTGAAACCTGAAACGTATAAGAAGGCTCTAGATTTTGAAAATGTCGGTTTCGTCGATCTCCGTTCGCGGACCTACTCCCCCTTCTTTGCAGCTTTTTCCTGAGAGATTTCTCTGTGCTGCTCTTTTGTTCCCCCGCTCCGTTGTTCTTTTGTTGTTATGTTCTTTTGCTCTGGAGGAAGCGTCTCCTCCTCTTCCGATTCCACCGGAGCACTCCTATGTGCGCCGCTCAACTGCTCAATCTCTTTGATTCTCGCTTCCAATTCGGCAACGATCTTCTCGCTCTCCTCGTCCTTTTTCTTGACCTTGGCCACCGGTTCGTCACCCTCGATCAGTACGGAAAGAAGCAGTTCGGCCGCGACATCGCTGTGAGGACGCAACTCTATCTTGTAATTACCGATGCCTCTGATGGGCTGAGTTAGAAGGATTTTTCGGCGATCCAGCTGAATGCCATTCTTCTCGAGAAGATCGCCCACGTCTTTTGAGGTCACAGAACCAAAGAGACTCCCCGTCTCTCCGGATTTGCGACTAACAATAAGATGCAGCTGGCCGAGCTCCTGAGCCAGCAGCTCGCCCTCCTCTTTGTATTTGGTTTCTTTTTTTGCCATGGCCAGCCGCTGCTGCTCAATCATTTTCAAATTACCCGCTGTTGTGGGAATGGCCAACTTCTTCGGTATCAGATAGTTTCGGCCATAGCCATCGGCGACTACAACCACCTGGCCGCGTTTTCCGAGCTCAAAGACGTCATCGATGAGAATGACTTCCATAGCTACCTCTTTCGTGGGCCCTACGGCGGCTAAGCCGCCGAAGGCATGCTTAACCCGCGGTATAGGGAAGCAAAGCCAGCTGTCGCGCCCGCTTGATGGCTCTCGATAACTTTCTCTGGTGTGGATTATTTGCAACTTATGTCAGGCACCTCACCGGGGAGCCGGGTGCGCTTTGAAAACCGTCAGCAAGAAATTTCCGCCATCAGCCGGTCCCTCAAAGGCCTGGCCAAGGAACTGAATATTCCCCTCATCGCCATTTCTCAGCTAAGCCGTGCCCCCGAGCAAAGACGGGGGGATCATCGTCCGCAACTTTCAGATTTGAGAGACTCAGGATCGATCGAACAAGACGCAGACTTGGTTCTTTTCATCTACCGCGAAGATTTGTACAAGAAAGGAGAGAATCTTGACGTAGAAGGGATCGCCCAGATAATTATTGGGAAGCAGCGCAATGGACCGATCGGAACTGTGAAGTTGGCCTTCATCGACCAGTGGACAAAGTTTGAAAATCTAGCTCGCTAATGACAATGAGACGTTCGTGGGTTGAGATCTCCCTCTCCCGACTCCGGGAAAACGTCGCGGCAATCCAAAAGCGTCTTTCCCCATCCACACGAATCATCGCCGTTGTAAAAGCCGATGCATATGGGCATGGAGTTGAGCAAATCTCCAAATGTCTCTTTGGTTGCGGAGTCCAGGATTTCGCGGTGGCTACGCTCGAGGAGGCGGTAGAGCTCAGAAAATACCTTACGAGGGGAAAAATTCTGGTGTTTGGGGGTTGCCTGCAAGGAGAGGAAGGAACGTTCCGGGAGCATGATCTGACAGCGGCACTGTTTGACCACCGGGCCCTCCCGGATGAGATAAAGGTCGAGGTGAAAATCGATACGGGAATGACTCGACTCGGAATACCCTGGGAGGAAGCTCTGGCCCTGGTGCGCCGGTTGACGGCTCAAATTACCGGTTTATATTCACATTTTGCATGTGCAGATAAGGATCCTGATTTTACCCGCCTGCAATTGCAGCGCTTTGAGCAGGCGACTTTCAACCTCCCGTACCCTCGGCATATCAGTGACAGCGCCGGTCTTCAGTTTGCGGAAGCTCATCTGGATGCCGTTCGCCTCGGTCTGGCACTGTACGGTATCTCACCTTGTCCAGCTGTGGACTATGTCAAACCGGCCCTGCGTTGGAAGACACGCATTCTGAGTGTGAGGGGCGTTCTGAAAGGAAAGCCGGTCGGCTACTGTGGCACATTTATCACCCAGCGAGACTCTCAAGTGGGTGTCCTGCCAGTTGGATACGCCGACGGCTATAACCGGTTGTTCTCCAACCACGGCCAAGTGCGAGTTCGGGGTCAGCTCGTTCCTGTCCTGGGCAGCGTGTCCATGGACCTGACCAGTGTCGATTTGACCGACCTTCCCAACCCTCAGGTGGGAGAAGAAGTCTTTCTCTTAGAGGATTCACCCGATTCTCCTATCTCGGCGGCGGGTCTGTCCCGGACCCTTGGAACGATCCCTTATGAAGTGCTGACCTCCCTCGGAAATCGCGTTGAGCGCGTGTATGTCTAGCCCGCTGACCACAGACAAAGATTCCGCAGTTTTGGCTCGAGGCACGTTATAGCCAGTATGAGCTACAAGAAATCACGAATATACCGTCTTGGTTTTGATTTGGTCCTCAGGGTTGAAGAAGTTAGTGGAAAGTTTCCAAGACATGAGCAGTGTTGTCTGTTGTCTGTGATCCGCGTCATCCGTGTGAGTTAGAATCACCTCATGGTTTCCCCATCTCATAAGATCCTCCATGTCTGCCAGTCGTGCGGTTTCCGCAGCTCAAAGTGGCTGGGTCGTTGCCCAGAATGCGCCGAATGGAATTCACTGGTGGAGGAGGGCATGCGGCCACTAACCGCCGTTCCAGCTGCCCCACCGACTGTCCCCTACTCGGATATCGACAGTCAAACGATGGCCAGGATCAAGACTCACAACGCTGAGTTTGATCGCGTTTTGGGCGGAGGAATCGTGCCCGGCTCCCTGGTCCTCCTGGGTGGGGAACCAGGCATCGGGAAGTCTACGCTGCTGCTTCAAATTGCTGAGGGTCTCTCGCATCAGAATCTGAAGGTGCTCTACGTAGCGGGAGAAGAATCGGCTCAACAAATTAAACTTCGGGGGGATCGCCTGGGCATCGGCGGCGCCCGGCTCTACTTGGCAGCGGAAACCTGTTTAGAACACATTTTTGAGGAGATATCGCATCTAAAGCCGGCCGTGCTCATTGTTGACTCAGTTCAGACTATCTATACCGGAAAGTTGGATTCAATCCCCGGCAGCATCGGCCAGATTCGAGAGTGCGCAGCACAACTGCTTTCCATAGCCAAACGAGAAGGCGTGCCCGTTTTCTTGATTGGTCATATCACCAAGGACGGGGCATTAGCAGGGCCTAAAGCGCTCGAACACATCGTTGACACAGTTCTCTACTTTGAAGGAGATCGGCATCAGAATCACAAGATTGTTCGGGCTGTCAAAAATCGGTTTGGCCCGTCCAACGAATTGGGGATCTTCCAGATGAGCAGCCGGGGGCTCTTGTGTGTTGACAATCCCTCACACCTCTTCTTGGCCGAACGCGCTCGAAAAGTGTCCGGTTCAGTGGTCCTTTGTGCCATGGAAGGATCTCGGCCCGTCCTGGTCGAGATTCAAGCCCTGGTCAGTCAAAGTAATTACAGCACTTCGCGTCGAATGACCAACGGTGTCGATCCCAATCGAGTGTCCCTGCTCATCGCTATGCTGGAAAAGAGGGTGGGATTACATTTGCTCGGAAGCGATGTTTACGTCAACGTCGCCGGTGGACTGACTCTGATCGAACCTGCTGTCGATCTGGCAATCGTCGCAGCCATCATCTCCAGTTTTCGGGATCTTCCCCTTTCCAATGAAACCGTGATCTTTGGCGAGGTGGGTCTCGCCGGGGAAATCCGCGCCGTTAGTTTTGCCCACAGCCGAGTCAAGGAAGCCGCCTCCCAGGGTTTTAAGACAGTGATTCTGCCCAAGAGTAATCTTCCCCTTTCCCAACCCATCCAGGACCTTCAGTTAGCAGGAGTTTCATCGGTCTCAGAGTTTCTTCAGCTGTTCAACTCTCCCGACTCTCTAGACTCTCTCAAGC
>JALLOM010000275.1 GCA_027717865.1 Acidobacteria bacterium AH-259-O06
CCCTCCCGAGCTTTCCGCGGACATCGTGGATAAGGGTATTGTTTTAACGGGAGGTGGAGCCCTGGTCAAGAATCTTGACTTGAGACTCAAGAATGAGACAGGACTCCCCGTCTTTCTGGCAGAAGATCCTCTTTCTTCGGTAGTCATGGGAACGGGGAAAATGTTGGAGGATATGCCGCTACTGAAAAGAATCAGTTTGCAATGATGTTGCTGCTGCAGCGAAAGCCCTTTGTTTCGTTGGCTGCGCTGCTTTTGACCAATCTGCTGCTTTTATCTGTGCAAGTGCGCAATGAAGAGGGGCGGGTTTTGCTCCGTTCCTGGAGTCTTCTCGTTTTCACCCCTATCGCATCGACCGTTCACTTTTTGACGGATGGTATCACACATGCCGTGAGGCAGTATGCTCTGCTCTACAGGGCGCAGCAGGAAAATAACCGGCTGCACGCAGAAAACGCGCGCCTGAAGGTGGAGCTGGCCCAGCTGCAGGGGATAAAGTCCGTACTCGCACGCCGACAAGGTTATCAACTGCTGCAAGAGCAGTTCCTTTTTGACACGTTTTTGGCGCCAGTTATCTGGAAAAGTGCTCCTTTCTATGCCCACCGCCTTGTCATCAATGGTGGAAGTCGACGGGGCATACAGAAAGATGATGCCGTAATCACACCCGAGGGGATCGTGGGACGAGTTTGGGCTACAACACCCTTTACTGCTGAAGTAGAACTGATTACCAATGCTGGGGCTGCGGCCGGTGCAATGCTCGAGGATTCGCGCTTGCAAGGGGTGGTCCAGGGTGACGGTTCGACTCTCCTTCAGTGGAATTTCATTCCCAACTATGAGTCCGTGGAAGTGGGAAACATTGTCTATACCTCCGGCACGGATCGAATTTACCCCAAGGCACTGCCAATTGGGCGCGTGACTAAATCGAGCAAAGGGCCAGCGATTTATCGCAAAATCCAGGTTCAACCCTTTGTTGACTACCTGCGGCTGGAAGAAATCATGGTTGTGGTCTCGGAATGACTAGGCAGGAAATCAATCCGCGGTCGATTCTTCTTGTGTGCTCAACCAGTCACACGCTCCCGGAAGGGAGAGAGGATTGAATGGTATCATCCGCAACTCGGAAATTGTGGCTCTTTTGGCAATCACTGCGGTGTTTGAGTTTCTCTTTCCCACTCCGAGCGCGCTTTACCTGGATTTGCCCTTGTTTTTTGCCCTTTACATCGGGTGGTATTCTTCACCTGCTAAGGGCGCAGTTTGTGGAATAGCCTTTGGATTGCTGCAGGATGTATTCTCAAGGAGCTACTTAGGGTTAAACGGCACGAGCAAGACCCTCTTGGGTTTTGGCGGGTCTTACCTCAGCAAGTGGTTGGTGCTCGAGAGCTTTTTAGCTCGATGTGTTCTAATCGGGTTCCTCTCTTTGCTGGACAACGTGATCGTTATCGCGATGGAGTTTTTGCTGGGTCAGCCGATTCAACAAGGTTGGCTTCGAACCTTGATTGAAATCCCTGTCACGGGGATTTTAGGGGGCGGCATTTTTCAAATTTACGATCGAGTGAAGTTTCCCCACAAGGACTTCCGGAGGTTGTAGGAGTGGCAAGCCTTTTCTTGGAGGGTTAATGCCGATTTTTCAAGACAACCGCGAACTCTTGCACCGTTTGAGATGGTTACGAATTGTCTTTGTCCTGGCCTTTTTGTTTCTGTTCGCCAAATTGTGGTTTCTAACAATAGTCGAATATGAGCGCTATAAGAACTTAGCCGAGCGCAACCGTGTTCGCACTTTTCCCCTGCTTGCCCCACGGGGTTTGATCTATGATCGCCAGGGCAGGGTTTTGGTTGACAACGTTTATGGTTTAAACCTTTTGCTCTTCCGGGATGAAGTCCAAGATTTGAGTGAAACGCTGCAGTTTTTGGTCGAGGGATTGGATTTAACAGAAGAAGCGGTCAATGAGCGTTTGAAAGCAGCTGAAAACTACGGCATTTACCAGCCTGTGGTGGTGAAGGAAAACCTTTCCATGGAGGAGACCGCCTACCTCCTCGCTCGCCAGTCGGAACACCCGGAGCTGAGAATCTTAAAACAACCTCGCCGAATCTATCGATACAGGAGTCTGGCAGCTCACGTTCTGGGCTATGTGGGTGAAGTTTCGCAACCGCAGCTGGAGCAGCCCGAATTTACCCAGAATAAGCCCGGAGATATTGTCGGTCAGTTTGGGGTGGAGCGCACTTACAATCGAACTCTGACCGGTCGTGACGGCCGACGCCGGGTGCTGGTCGACAGTCGAGGGAAAATCCTCCAAGATCTGGAGCATATTGATCCAATTCTGGGAAGCGAACTCACGCTCACGCTTGATCTAGATCTGCATGCAGTGGCGGAAGTTCAGCTTAAAGATCAGCCGGGGGCAGTAATCGCCTTTGATGCGCGCAGCGGAGAAATTTTGGTCATGGCCAGCCGCCCGGCCTTTGATCCCAACCAGTTTGCCCTGCGCATCAGCCAAAGACAATGGGATGAACTGCTTGAAAACCCGGATGATCCGCTGCAGAACCGGGCTATCCAAAGCACTTTTTCGCCGGGATCGATTTTTAAGCTCATCATGGCTTTAGCTGGTCTTGAGCAAGGAATTATTGATGCCAAGAGCTCGATTTACTGTAACGGTGTTGTGGAGCTGCATGGTCACCGGTTTATCTGTTGGAGGGCTGGAGGACATGGGCAGGTCTCTCTTCGGGAAGCCATTCGGCAGTCGTGCAATATCTATTTTTACCTTTTGGGGCAAAAGTTGGGTCTGCAAGAAATTACCAAATTTAGTCGCCAAGTGGGTCTGGGCATCCCTACGGGGATTGAGCTTCTGGGAGAGGTCTCCGGATTAGTGCCCTCAGAGGAGTGGAAAAGGCGAGTCAGAGAAGAGCCTTGGTATGCCGGAGAAACGATTTCCGTGGCTATTGGACAGGGTCCACTATTGGTGACTCCGCTTCAGCTGGCTCGCGCCATCGGGATCATCGCAAGGGGAAAAGCTCCCACGCTATATTTGGTGAAGAGTGAGTTTGACAAGCGCTTACGCCGGAGCCAGGCGTTCTCAGTTTCGGGTTTCTCGGCTGAAAACTTGGAAGTGATCCGCGATGCCATGTGGAGCGTTGTCAACGAGGGAGGTACGGGTCACTCTGCTCGGGTGGCAAATTTTCAAGTGTGTGGCAAAACGGGAACTGCTCAAACTATTAGCAGTTCAACGCGCAACACATTGTCGGATAAGACAGGGGAAAAGTTCGAGCCCAATGCCTGGTTTGTTGGTTTCGCTCCTCGGGACGATCCACAGATCGTCGTGGTTGTAATTGTGCAGAGAGGAGGCGCGGGAGGGACGACAGCTGCTCCCATTGCCGGGGAGATTCTTAAACTATATTTCGAGAAATATCAGAAAAATCGACCAGCAGGTGTGGAGGTCGCTTCACAAGCAAAGCGGGACAAAAGGTTGTAAAGGTTGTAAAGGTTGTAAATGCGTGCAAGAAAGATCCTGAGCCAGTTCGATTACTTTCTGTTTGGTGCCTCCCTTATTTTGGCTCTCCTTGGAGCACTCGGGATCTATAACGCCGGGGCGGAAGGCGGTGACAGTAGTATCTTTCTCCGGCAGCTGTTGTGGATCGGCTTGGGAGTGGCCGTGTGCCTGTTCGTGATGTCGATCGACTATCATTTTCTGGCTGACCATGCCTTCTTGCTGTATGGCCTTTCGATTCTTCTCCTGGTCGGAGTTCTCTTTTGGGGAACCGAGATCAACAATAGCAGAAGTTGGCTCACCTTCGCCGGAGTGCGCTTTCAACCGTCTGAGACGGCAAAAGTGGTGCTTATCCTGGCATTAGCACAGTACCTGGGCGAACTCAATGAGAACTATTTGCGCCGTAAGCATTTCTTAATCCTAGCCTCCATCACCTTCGTGCCTATTACATTGGTTGTCCTCCAAGGGGATCTGGGAACCGCCTTGATGTATCTCCCTATCTTCGTTGGAATCACGATTGTGGCAGGTTTGAAGATGCGATTCCTTGCGGGTCTTCTAATTGTCCTCCTGTGTCTTGCTCCGCTGAGTTGGTTTTATCTCAAGGACTATCAGAAACAGCGCATCTTGGTGACGTTTGATCCGGAGCTTGACCCCCAGGGGATCGGTTATCAAACGCGTCAATCTCAGATCGCGATCGGCTCAGGAGGGTTGTTTGGAAAAGGTTTGGGACAGGGATTGCAAAGCCAACTCGGGTTCGTTCCCGAGATTCATACGGACTTTATCTTTGCGCTGCTAGCCGAAGAAACCGGCTTAGTTGGGGCTATTTTCATTCTCATGTTGTATTTGCTGGTGCTCATGCGCTTGCTCAGGATTGCTGAAACAGCTCGTGATCGAGTCGGTATCCTGATTATTACCGGCATCGCCAGCCTCACGTTTTTTCACGTGGTTGTCAATGTGGGAATGACTCTCGGAATCTTGCCCTCCATTGGCATCCCTCTTCCTCTGTTAAGTTATGGAGGATCTGCCACACTAACCACCTTCGC
>JALLOM010000276.1 GCA_027717865.1 Acidobacteria bacterium AH-259-O06
ATGCTGCGGCCGGTCTGGTAAGCCTCCTTGGCGATGTCAGCCGCTTTGTCGTATCCGATTCTAGGGGCCAAGGAGGTTACCAAGGCCAGGGAACGCTCCACCATCTCCTGGCAGCATTCCCGATTGGCTATCAGGCCATCCACGCACTTCTCTGCCAAGACATTGCAGCCGCTGCTCATCAGGTGGATCGACTGCAGTAGATTGTGGGCAATGACGGGCATCATTACGTTTAGCTCGAAGTTGCCCGATTGACCTCCGATGGAAATAGTCATGTCGTTGCCCATCACCTGAGCTGCAATCATGGTGACTGCTTCCGGAATTACCGGGTTCACCTTGCCGGGCATGATGGAGCTTCCCGGCTGAGTGGGAGGTAGAAGAAGTTCTCCGATGCCGCAGCGCGGTCCGGAGCCCAGCCAGCGCAGGTCATTAGAGATCTTCATCAAGCTGCAAGCAATAGTTTTAAGCATGCTGCTGGTTTCAACCGCAGCATCTTTGCCGGCCAACGCCTCAAATTTATTTGTGGCCTCGCGAAAGGGAACTCCAGTCCAATTTGAGAGCTTCTCCACGACCCGAGCGGGGAATTGCGGATGGCAATTAAGCCCGGTTCCCACAGCGGTGCCCCCAATGGCCAGTTCCGAGAGGTGCAAACGCACCGACTCCATCCTTGTGGTGGCGTGCTCCGTCATGGAGGCGTAAGCCGAGAACTCCTGCCCCAGGCGGATGGGGACTGCGTCCTGCAAGTGAGTGCGAGCAATTTTCACCACGTCGTCAAATTCTCCAGCCTTCTTCTCCAATGATTCATTCAGCCGCTTGAGAGCCGGGACCAGTTTTTTGTCGATCTCTTGCAGGGCCGAGACGTGAATGGCTGTGGGAATCACATCATTGCTCGACTGGCACATGTTGACGTGATCGTTGGGATGCACGTCCCGGCTGCCAATTTTTCCACCCCGAATCTCAATAGCTCGATTGGCGATGACCTCGTTAGCGTTCATATTGGTGGAAGTGCCGGAGCCGGTCTGGAAGATGTCTACCACAAACTGGTCATCAAGTTTGCCCTCAATCACCTCGTCGGCGGCCTGGGCGATGGCCAGAGCAATCCCCTTCTCCAGCAACCCCAAATCGTGATTTGTCTCAGCGGCCGCTTTTTTGATCAGGCCCAGGGCGCCAATGAATGGACGAGGGAAGAGCAGATCACTGATGGGAAAGTTCAGCACGGCGCGCTGTGTCTGCGCACCGTAGTAACTAGTGGCCGGAACCCGCATCTCCCCCATCGAGTCTTTCTCGATCCTGTATTCGGTCATCGTTTCCTCCGTTGATTCTGGTGGTTTAATGTTCAAACTCGGACAGCTTAACTGGCCGCAACTCTTGGGCCGAGCGGTCGGCGGCGAATATCACTCGGTGAGTCTCGAAGGCTGTTTCGAAGTCGGTGAGAGGCATGGCCTCTGCTTTGCCGATGGCATCGACAAAGGCCTGAAACTGGGGCATATAGGGGTGATCCTTTACATCTCCGGAGTCGATCAGGGCAGTCTCCAGTACACTCCAGTGGCCCTTGTCCATTCCCTTTAGCTTGTGGCTGTAGATCCGGTTGTCGAGCAGGCTCCCGTGGCTCCCGACCAGGTGGATGTGAAAGTAGTAAGGCTGTAAGCAATCCACCACGGAAACGACTTTGCCGAGTCTTCCATCCTTAAACTTCAAAAGGGTGACCGAAGTCGTGTCGTACTCGTACGGTGCGAAGATCGGGCTCTTTGAGCGATTAGTGTAGCTCGTGACCTCCTCCACCTGGCCATCCATGAAAAAGAGCAAGCCATCGAGTGCATGGCAGCCGGCAGTCAAAAGGCTGCTGCCTCCAAAATCTCTTTTGACATTCCACTCGAACTGACCGTACCAGGGCCCTATGCCGTGGTAATAGTCGACCTCTGCATAGTGAAGGTCCCCCAGTAATCCTTCATCAATGCAAGAACGGATCAGACTGAAATGTTGGCTGAAGCGACACTCGAAACAGACACAGACATTGACTTCCCCCTCCTGGATGGCCTGGCGCACTGCCGTGGCATCCTCGAAAGTCAGACATATGGGTTTCTCGATAAGGAGGTGCTTACCCGCCTTTGCAGCAGCAATCGCTTGTTCAGCATGAAGAGGATGAGGAGTGCAGATGTCAATGACATCGATGTTGGCATCAGCCAGCATTGTCTGGAAGCTGCGATAGGCTTTCAGCGGGACACCATAGGTTTTCTCCAACTCTGACTCATGAAGTTCACGGCGTGAACACACCGCGGTTACGTTTGCACCCTCCACCGATTTGAATGTTTGGATGTGGGCCCCGGCCACCCAACCCAGACCGACGATACCGACATTAAGGTCGCTCACGATTCCTCCTCTACCGTTTGTGGTTCCCATTCTCGCCGAAGCGCCATGAGAAATCCAGCTGAGCTGCACTGGAGTTTTGAGTTCTGAGTTCTGAGTTTTGAGTTTTAAGTCAAAACTCAGAACTCAAAACTCAGAAGCAAAAACTCAAAAACCTCGTGCCTATCTCACGTTGGTCTGAAGGGCGTCGGCCAGACGGATGTTGTAACGATCGAACGTCCTCCCCAATATCTGATCGAGCAAATTGTGGTTTTTGATAAGGTCAATCTGGGCTCTCAAAAGAACTGATTCAGCTTCCAGGAGATCGCGCTGCGCCTCGATGAGTTCTCGGGTGGTTCCCATCCCCACGTCGAACCTGACCTCCTCACCTTCGAGCCGTTCGCGACCAAACCGTACCGCCGCTTCGGCTGCCTGCAGGCGTGCCTGATTCATCTCGATCTGAGTGAGAGCGTCGCGGATCTCTAAGGAAATAGCCTGCTTTACACTCTCCTGCCGAAGCTGTGCCCGCTCCAAGGCAATCTGAGCCTGGGCGTTCTCTGCACGGGCTTCAGTGTTGAAAATCGGCAACTCGAGGTTGACCCCGACGACATAGCCGTAGAAATCGGCATTGAATAACTGAGCGAATGAATCCTCCAAGCCTCCCGGGATCACGTCGACGATCTGAGCGTTGGTAAAACCCCGGGAAAAATCAAGGACCACCCGACGTCCTCCCAGGCCGAACTGCTGGTAACCGGCCACTAGGTCCAGAGTGGGTCGCAAGCGGTTGCGCGAAAGATCCAGGTTGATCTTCTGATTGAGAATGTCCAGGTCAGCCTGCTGAATTTCGGGGTGCATTTCAAGTGCCATGGCTTGCAGGGTATCGAAGGATTCAGAGACTTGCTGCGGAGTGTAGACCTGAGTGGAAGAAGCAATTTCTCCAGGAAACTCTCGAGGATCCTGGTAGTTGGTGATGAGCTTCACCAGTTGGTCCTGAATACGGCGATAACCGAATTGGGAGCGGATCAGTTCTTCACGCCGCGAGGCTGCTTCTGCTTCTGCCTGAATAACTTCCAGACGGGCTGCAGTCCCCACTTCGTATCGGGCCTTGTTGTGCTCCAGCACGGTAGCGGCCAGCTGCAGTGACTTGTCCTTGACCTTGATGTCTTGCAGGGCGAACTGCAGGTCCCAGTAGCGATCGAGGACCTGAAGAATGATCTCGTGGGCACGGCGTTTAAACTCCTGCTCGCTGATGTCCAGATTGTTGCGAGAGATTTCAATTTCATAATCGGGACCAATGCGGCCAAAACCTTCCAGCAGGTTTTGCCGGAATAGGAACTCGAAGCTGGTGTTGATGGCCGGTACCAAGCTGGAGAAAAAGCTCGTCGAGCGATTTCTAATGCCGGAAAAGTTGAGTTCAAGGGACGTGCCGGTTGAAAAATTCTGACGGTAGCTGGACGCATAGGAGGTCACGATATTGGTGATGCTGTCCCCCCCTGCCAAGACGCTGGCCGTCGGGGTCTTCGCTCGATCCCAGTTGAAGCCAAAAGTGGTTGCAGGGTCGTAGACTCCTTTTTGCCTCTCGAGCGTCCATGAATCAAAAAGATAATTGTGGCGTTCTACGTTGACGTCGAGATTCTGGCGCAAAGCCATGGTAATGACGTCCTCTTGTGTAAGGTAAACCTTCCCAGCCTGCTTCGATCCCGGAATCTCAGTGCGACCGACCCTCACCGATCGTATTTTCTGATCACGATAGTACTTGGAGAAAGGATTACCCTGTGCATAAATCGCAGAAGAGCAAAAGGACCAAAGAGCAAAACCGCAAAAGACAGTTACAGGAAAACGAGCGAACAGCAACTTATTCATGTGGACCTCCCTTCCGGGCGACAAGCTTCGGTTTCGGAACCTCAAACCTTGACAAAAAACGTTAACCGATTATTGCCTTAATGTTGGGTAGCCATGCAGGTTTCGGAGCTAAGTGTTCCAGTCCATAAATACGGTGATGTTTGTGGCGAGCGCGACGGCCCTGATTTCGCGAAGCGACGACGCAGGCGATGCCGGTGAGCATCGTCGAGGAGGCGCGACAAAGAAAGCAGGGCCGTCCCGCTGCCACCCGCCAGGGCTGAGGGTCTGGCGGGCGATCTCTTTGTCGTTC
>JALLOM010000277.1 GCA_027717865.1 Acidobacteria bacterium AH-259-O06
ATGTTCCAGATGATAATTATGAGAATCCCCAATATGAGGAGAGGCGGTAGGGGTATAAGAGCCAAAAAAGAGAAGGTCATCAGGACTATGTTCGCATCATGGCGCAACATTTCCAGGATCGCCCGCGCCAGTAGAACATAGTAAAGGACCAGCAACCCTAAAACTACAATTCCCACCACTACCCAGACCAACAAAAGGCTCATAGTTCATTTACCTACTTGCGGCTTATGATGTTTTGCCTCATAGGTTAACTATCTATGAGGCCTCAATCTCTCTAGGGCCTCCGAGCAAGGATAGCACCTTTCCTCTGAGTACACACCTGGCTCTCAAGGTGACAAGTCCCTTTTGGATGAGTTGGGTGAACCGACTGAGCTGCGCCGCATAGCACGGGGTTAGAACCTTGAGGGATGATCACTGCAGCGAAACTCGAAACGAACTTCTCGTGCTAGTCGTCCTCAACTGCTTTGAAGAACTCCAGCGCCTGGTGCCCACGGGTGAGTGACCGCAAGATCAGGCTCCATATGGTGGCTAGAACAGCCCCCTCTATCCTTCGGTTTAATATATACGGGCATCAGTTGCCATTGCGCTTCAAGGGCTGCTGGATCGGCGGAATGGGAAGGGGTTCGAGGAATGGGGTGGCTGGCGGGCTTTCGGGCAGGTCCCCGGACGCCCGCCCGCTCAAGCCATTCTTGGCCACGAGATAGCCAGTGCTGTAAGAAGCCCCATTTTGAGCAAATCGCGCCGACTCAACTTGGCATTTATGATCTCCTGAATTTCTTCACTGTCGTTGAGCCACGGGCAGTGCGGCGAATTCTCCTGGACTCTGGCGAATGACAGTGGCAGCAATCTGTCCGCTGGAAGCTGTAACCTTGAGGAGCCCCCGAAAGTTGCTCAAGTCAGGCGAATCTTGAAATTGAAAGTCCGACTCGTTAAGAAAACGAGCAAGGTGGCCCTGTCCGGCAAGGGGCTGCAAGCCGAAGGTACCGGTTGTCACCACGTTACCGTTGAGATCAATCAGTTCTGTTTGTAAAGTCTGCGCTGTGCTCTCCAGGTTCATGACCGCGATCCCCGTCAGGATTCCGTTTTGAACATCCATATCCATCGGTGCTATAAAGCTGGTCAGGGGTTGACTGCTGCCGACTCCGGCTACCCCGACGGAGCCTGCAAACAAAATAACTCCAGCGAGAGGACCATCTGAGCTGACGGTCGCCGAACCCGCCTGGATTGGGCCGAGTCGATCCGTCGTAAAAATGGCTGAGCCTCCGGCAGCAATAGAGAATGACTTCTCTCCCGCCACCACTTCCTCGTTCAGGTCGACCGTAATTGGGTTCCCGTTATCATCGAGAATCTCGATCTTTCCATTGACAGCTGTGGTTGAACTCAGGTTCATGAGGGTGACTTGGCTGAAGATTTGTGTCGAGCCCGCAGTGCCGTCGGCGAACTGGGCGAAGTAAAGCTTTTCAGTCAGGGCAGGCCCCTCTTGCTGGGGTATGGTTGCCTGAGCGGTGTTGATCTTGTCAAAGACTCTGGAAAAGTCGTTATTGGCTGAATTGGAAGCGACTTTGAAGATTACGGTGTTTTCTTTCGGGCTGATGGGTGCAGTCCACCGAAAGTTGACTGTCCCATTATTAAGGGCAACGGGGGAATGAACAAGAAAGTGGATTCCATTATCCGTGTTCGGTATAACACCGCTCGTGAGGGGGGTAAGAAACCCTGCTTGGGTGTTATCTGAGTAAATGGTGGCAACTTGCAAACCATATACAACTCCCTCGGTTATCGTGACGCCAATGTCATAGCTCTGTCCTGGTACAAAGGACTGTGGCAAATTGTTAAAGCTCACGGAGCCCCCCATGTTGAAGGTACCGCCAGTGGCGTTATGACAGTTGGAAGCAAAGCAAGGCATTGTGCTTAAGACCCCGTCATTGAAGGAAATAAACCGTCCATCGCTACGAGATTGGACAGAGGCGACAAAGAGAAAAGGCACGAAAAAAATGACTAGGCCAAGACAGGCGAGTCGTGTCATCTGTGCCTTCGTGCCCAGATGCTTTCGCTGCATTCTTACCTCCTACGATAGATGTCAAATCCTAAGGCAAAGTCAGTCGTCTTGCATTAACTCCGTAATTTGCAGGCCTGAAGCTTCGGGTGTGGGTCGAGAGGATGGTGAAAACGTGACCAAAAGTGCGGATCTTCATCCCCAAGATCGGCCACCGCGTCGTTTTCGTTGAGAATCGGGAGAATCCCGCGCAGGCCTGCTTCTGGGGAATCGACTTGGCTCGGTTCTCCACTCCCATCACGGGTGCGCCCGCTTGGATCTTCTTTCTCAAACCGCCGGGTCGTCCCCACGAATACCGTCCGAAGTTGCAGAAATCTCCGGACATCCGCCCGTCAAGGTGACTGGAGGGCGGACCAGCGTTGAGTTACGGCAATTCAGTCACCGGCAAAGTGGTAAACTCTCCCGCCTGAGTGCCCAGTTCCAAGGCGATCACGGCAATTTCCCCCCCTTCGGCCCGAATTTCCAGGGTGCCCTGGAAATTGTCCGTATTGGCATTCGGGAACAGCTCGTTAATGAACTGGGAGACACGCCCTCGAGGGGAAAGCATGATCGTTGCCGTGCTGTTTTCAACCGCCGCCCCTTGAGCATCGCGCAACGTCAAGTTGACGGTGTTGTCTCGATTTGCAGTGTCGCGGATGGCAACGCCTGTGTTGATGCCCCCGGACTGTCTTCTCACCGGCACGAGCGCTCCATTGACTGGAATACTCTCTCCCACGCCAGCGATACCAATATTGGGGATGGTAAACCGGACGACGCCGCCCACGGCCCCGTCAGCGGTCACCCGGGCTGAGCCGGCCACGACATCCCCAGCTCCGTCAGTTGAAATCGTGCGGGCACCCAGCGGTGCGATGGAGAACTGCGCACTCGTCTGAACCTGCTGGGGCTCAATACTCAGCGTTGCATTCTCAGCTTCACTCAGCAGTCCCACACTCAGCTCTGCGCCCATCTCGTCGGTAAAGTCCACCTGGCCGGCAATCGTGTCGGTCCCCGATGGGTTGGTCATGACAATGTCTGAGGAGAAGCCCCCGCCGTTGCCGAACTGAGCGAAATAGATCGTACCGAACAGGTTGGGGATCTGGCCCCGAAGCTCACCGCCGGGAAAGGCTTTCGAGTGCACATTCACATACAGGTTGCCGGAGATCAGATTCTCCAAAAAGTCCGTGTCCACCGGCGCCACGCCCGTGATCGGGCTTGTCGGACTGTCGAAGGGAAAGATGACCGGGCCATTCTCTCCCGCCGGCCCATTGTGAATGTGCGCCGCCGTCACAACCGCCAAGAAACCGGCGCCCACATTGTGCGTGCAGGTCGCCGTCAATTCACTTCGATCTGCCTTCATGGCTACAGCGCATTCTCCCGTCGCCGGGGTCACCGAGGGTGGCACCTCCTGGCCTTTCTGTAAGGGAAGCACCGCCGACAGCGGTGCCGGACTCAGAATCTGCCCTCGAATCTCACCTCCCGGAAAGGCATTCGAGTGCACATTCACATACAGATTCCCGGCCTGCAGATTGTTCAAAAAGTCGGTGTCGACGGGCGCCGTCCCAAGAATTGGACTCGTCGGGCTGTCGAAGGGAAAGATGATCGGGCCATTCTCTCCCGCCGGCCCATTGTGAATGTGCGCCCCCGTCACATCCGCCACATTGTGCCTACACACCACCTTGAACTCCGTCTGGTCCGCACTTAAAACGCCCGTACATACACCCGAGGCCATGCTGCCGCTGGGCGGCACTTCTTGCCCTTCTTCCAGGGGAATCAAATAGACCGTTTGCGCCCATACGCTGCCCGTGACGGCCAGCCAACAGGCAAAAAACCACACAGTTATCCCCGTGATGATGTGTTTTCGATACATTTTCCCTCCTCCTTGATGAAAGGTTACTTCTGTTCGATCTGTCAAAGAATCGGCCGGATAGGAATTAATTAGTTTGAAAACTCCCCCCTTTTATCCGGTACATTCTGGATCAAAGTGAACGCAATTTGTGTTCCGTCGGTGAACTGAGTGAGGGTTAAGAGCTTTAAATGGCCTATTTTCAACAATATGTTTCTATATAGATGGAGGGATTAAAAACCTCGGGGTCGGGAGATAATTCAAAAATATGGATTCCGGTTTGAATAAATCCAAAAAACTGGATTATTCAGAGGTCCGAATTGGCTTTTCTGTGGCAAAGGATAACGACGATTGCGGCCAGCACTAGCGTATAGGCGAAAATGTGGGAATTGCCATGAACCACGGCTGTAAAAATCCCAATAATGCATCCCCTATGGCAACGAACACCGAATGGGGATTACAGGCAGGCGGGCCAGGTCTAGAGTGCGCACAACCAAAAGCAGTCCAGCTCCGACAAGCATCGCGCCCCCTCTGTACCAACCGACTGGGCCCCCCGATACGTCTGAACCCCAAGGGAAAAGTGTAGAGCCCACCACTTCGTGACAAACCCCGACGTAAG
>JALLOM010000278.1 GCA_027717865.1 Acidobacteria bacterium AH-259-O06
ATATTAGGATTCTGGCACAAGGGTGACAAGGCGAGGGACATAACTATCAAGATTCCCGAGGAGGCGACCGAGGATAACATTAGGAAACTGATCAGAATCCAAATCCTAACTCACCTGCGGGATTTGGTAGATAAAGTTAAAACATCCCTGGAACAAAAACATAGGGTTTCTTACCTGCCCATGCGAACAATGATGGGCACGTCTTGGCGGTAGCCTCGGCGGATCTTCTCCACCAGATGGCGGATCGTCTTCTGGGCCGTGTCCGAGTGGTTGGAGTGTTTGTCCCCACCCCGAAAGACCGCGTCGATGATAAAATGGCCCAGGTGACCTGAAGCGGCTGAAAGCCTTTCACGCGCTTATAGGTGGGGGCCACCCCCTCCCGCCCCGGGGCCTCATCGTTGTCCATCACCATCGTGTCCAGCCCCAGCAGCACCACTGCGGGCTTTTGCAGGCGCAGCCGCCACAGGAAAAGCTGCTGCAAAAGCCGGCGAAACAGCCCGATGCGCCACATGCGAAAAGCCCAGAAGAAACGCTTGACGGCGTGAGAGGAAAGCAAAGCCTTCGAGTCTGTCTCAATCGCTCCCGCATAAGCCGCATCCTCTTTCAAGGCATCGAAATAGACCAGGTGGCGGCTCGATCCGTCCAAGAAAAAGCAAAACAGCTGCTTGAAGATTTCCACCATCGGCTGTCCTTTGCCGGGGAGCCGAACAGGCGGTTCAGGTGGGGAAAGATCTCGATGCCGCGCAAGTATCGAACCAACAAACTCAGACCGGCGCGCCCGCTCAGGCTATCGGAGGTTTGTTCAATGTGGTCAATGAATGGTAGCTGGGGATTGACAGTCGATTGTGTTAGTATGGGCCATAGTTTTTACCCTTTGGGTTAGGAGTTGCCGAGTAGCCCATCTATGGGCAACTCCTAACTTTTCAGCATGTTAGCTAAAAGGTGTGACATTTCTTGGCCCGTCAATCGCTCAACTTAGGTATAATGTCGGTTTAGCATTAAGAGTCAGCTTTCTCAAGAAGGAGTGCGATGATGTCAGCTAAGAAGGTCTTGCTAAGGTTCATCTTTTTTCTGCTTTGTTGCTGTTTGATCTCCCCCCTGGCTCAGGCTCCGCCAGCAGGAGTACCTGCAGCCGGAAAACATAAAGCCACTGAGAAGATCGTAATCGTTCTCGCCATGCACGGGGAGCCACCAACGGACTTCCCAAAAGATGAGTTTGCCACGTTCTTTGCTTTGCACGCTCGCCGAGCATTCGCTGGAGCAGGGGGTGAGGACCTGAACCAGCGCTATGCCGATCTGGATGCCAAAATGCGCAGGTGGCCACGTACGGCAGAAAATGACCCTTTTTACGCCGGATCGCAGGAAATGGCAGTACACTTCAGGAGAGCCACAGGCTATGAGGTAATCGTGGGATTTAACCAGTTTTGTGCCCCCAGCGTGGAAGAGGCACTCGAGGAGGCCGTGGCCCAGAAAGCTGGCAAGATTATCGTCATCACACCCATGATGACGCCTGGTGGTAGACATTCCACAACAGAGATCCCGACTGCAATCAAGCGGGCACAGCAACGGCACCCCGATGTTCCAATTGAATATGCGTGGCCGTTTGATCTCTCGGAAGTGGCGGAGTTTCTGGCTCACCGAATACAACAGATGAATAAAGAGACGAATTAGTTGATCATCGCCACGATCGAACGGGCCAACAAACAAGTCTGGAGAGAGGCCTGGATCAGAAAGTCGCACTGTCCTCCGGTGACCATCCGCCGTGGCTGAGTTTGGGTATCCGATTTTAATTCATGTGCGTGCTTCTTGATCTCCTGATGGTCTTCGCTAGCTTAGCCGAAGTTTGACCAGGCAGACCTTGCCTGTGTCGGACAGATGTTGAGGGAATGAGTCGGTTGTGACCTGAGTCTTACGCGGCCACCCGTTCGTAGCGATGGTGAAGCCCACCGCAGATCGGAAACGAGATCAGCTTGAGTGGCCCAGCAGCTACACTCGGCTTCTTAGTGGCAACGGGTGTGTCACCGTCCAGTCCCTGATGGGGCCGGGCGGAATGGTAGTACTGCTCAATGTATTCCCTGAGTAAACGGTTCAGGTGCCTTTCACTGAGCACGATGACGTGATCGAGCAGTTCCCTGCGGAGCGTCCCGACAAACCTTTCTATATAAGGATTCTGCCAAGGACTCCTGTACGCCGTTTGCACCTCTTCAATGTTGCAGCTGTCCAGGAACTTCCGCACTCCGTGGCCGTAGATGCCGTCATTGTCACGCAACAAGTATCTGGGCTGACGACCGATTTTGAGAAATCAAAAGTCAGCCAAAACCCGACGGAGGATGCATCGGGAGGTAACAAATCTCAGCTTAGTTGCTGCTGTGAAGGATAGGTGCGATGAGTTCAAAGCGAAAAGCCGCTCATTTCTTAGTAAATAATGGTCGCCAATGAGTGAGGTGCAGGTCCCGAGGGTGCTAGGTCGCGCGGATCGAGTCCAACGTGCAATCCGCCTGGAATACTTTACGATCATCTATAACATCACGGAAGGCCTGGTGTCTGTGGTTCTGGGAGGAATTGCGAGCTCGGTTGCCCTCATCGGTTTTGGACTGGACAGCTTTGTGGAGAGCTTTTCCGGTTTAGTGGTATTGTGGCGATTCCGCAGTGAGGCACAAGGTGAGAGTGAATATGCCGCTTTGGAATCACGCGCTCTTCGGTACGTGGGATGGTCTTTTTTCCTGCTGTCGGGATACATAGTCGTCGAATCTATTCGTAAGCTTTGGCTTCAGCAACAGCCTGAGCCAAGCCCGCTAGGGATTTTGTTGGCTGTCCTATCACTTATCGTCATGCCGGTGCTAGCTCGTAAGAAGTATAATACCGGCAAACAACTCCAAAGCTCAGCCATGGTTGGGGACTCCAAACAAACCCTGGCCTGCTCGCTTCTCTCTATCGCCCTCCTGCTTGGTTTGAGTCTTAACGCAGCCTTCGATTGGTGGTGGGCTCCAATCGCCGGACTAGCAATGGTTCCCTGGCTACTGAAAGAAGGCCAAGAGGCGCTTTGCGGAAAGGCGTGTTGTGACTAACATCACGTTCTTTATTTGGTTTTGTTTTTAGAGTTTGACGTTGAGGGCTTGCTCTAGCTTGGCAATCTTCCGCTCGTGCTCCTCAACGCGTTTGCGCACGTCGAGGATCTCAACGATCTCATCTAATTTATCGTCAACACTATCAAAGCCTCTCTTGACCGAAAGAGCAAGGCCATCCAGGGTTTTGGTTAGGTCTTTCAACGTTTTACTCTGTTGCTCCAAAGCTACTCCTGGGCGGATCGCTTTAGAATACCCAAAAGCTCCCCTAGAAGGAGGCACCTTCTCTACAAGTGACTCTCCCATCATCATAGGAGAGGATGGCAAGTACCTAGGGCGCTTGAACCAAAATCTCTTTGATCCCGAGTCTGTCTCAAGCCCTTTTGGGCGTTATGGCTCTCGTTTCTCTCCAGAGAGCATCAACAATCCATTTGGCAAATATGGAAGCCGGTTCAGCCCCTATAGTGCTCGCAATCCATCTACTTTCCAGGCCCCAAAGCTCTTTGCACCAAAATCTTCCACCACTCGGTCGCTTTGGGATGATCCGTAGACAAAGTTAGCGTCAATAACTTAGTTTTCCAGGATTTAAAGTTTTCACCTGTTGTATACTTATATTGGTTTTACCGATCACACAAGACGGAGGGAATGGAGCCTTAGCGCCCATTCCTTCTGTTTTGTGAATGAATAAACTTGCCCTTTACTCAGATCCTCCTGTGGTTAGTGAGTCGACTCTACTCTGTCTGTTCCTTTTGGGGTGGGTCACTTTTAGTTGATCACTTTCCAAAAAACCGGCCAGCTTTATGTTAGTCATGTTGCTGAGACTTTTCCTCCTCTTTACAGCAGTCCCGTTAATAGAACTGTATCTCCTGCTCAGATTATTAACCTATATTGGCGCTCTTGCCACCATTGGAGTAGTCATTGCCACGGGCATAGCAGGGGGGCTGCCGGCAAGGAGTCAGGGCCTGGCAGTCCTTCATCAAGTTCATTGGGAACTATCCGAAGGTAGGATACCTGCTGAGAGCCTCTTTGATGGACTTCTCATTCTATTGGCAGGAGCAATGCTCATCACACTTGAGCCATAACTTGAATGCCTGTCTGCTCCAGGGAACTTAGAAGAAAAGACAGGAGAAGATATCTCAGGGAGAGATACACATCTATACCCATTTCGGACGGTGAAGACAGAAGGAAGTCAGTTTTGCAGTTTTTCAGCCTATATATAGACAGGAAAAACTACCAAACTGGAAAATCTCTATTTGACTGGGCTATGCGTGTGCCCTGGTAATTGAGGAGAAGCTCGACTTGTCTTACAATTCAAAGCACAAAGATGGGATGGTGACTAGGTCCATCTTCGATGAGCTTCACAGAGAAGTCTACTTGGTATCTTCCT
>JALLOM010000279.1 GCA_027717865.1 Acidobacteria bacterium AH-259-O06
TTCTCGGGAATGTTGGCCAAAAGCGATTTTACTTTTCAGGCTTGTGGGCAGGAGAGGAGTGTCTCGTGAAGCCGGTCCAATTCTTCTGAGGAATGAAAGTGAAGCACGATTTGGCCCCGGGTGCCGCGGCCTCGAATCTCAACGCGGGTCTTCCAGCGCTCTTCCAGTTTTTGTTCGGCCGCTCGGACATTGGCATCTTTGAGTACCGGCCGTGGTTTTGAAGGGTTCTGGCAACGTTGCACGCGCCGTTCCACTTCTCGAACCGAGAGGCCGCGAGCGACAATTTGTTCAGCCAGAGGGATTTGTTCCTCTCTGGAAAGGGGGAGCAGGGCACGGGCGTGGCCCATTGAGATTTCACCATTGAGCACTCTTTCTTGGATGGCTCGCGGCAAGCGGAGAAGGCGGAGCGTGTTGGTGATTGCTGTACGACTGCGGCCCACACGGCGGGCAATTTCTTCCTGCGTGAGGCTAAACTGTTCTACTAACAGTTCATAGGCGTGGGCTTCTTCAATAGGGTTCAGCTCATCCCGCTGAATGTTCTCGACCAAAGCTATCTCCAGCATCCTTTCGTCAGATACATCTTGCACAATTGCCGGGATGCGGTCCAAACCCGCTTTTGGAGCGGCCCGCCAGCGACGCTCCCCAGCCACAATCTCGTAGCCATTCTCACTTTGCCGCACCACGATGGGTTGCAAGACCCCGTTTTCTTTAATAGAGGCAGCCAACTCTTCTAGCTTTTGCACCTCAAATTTTATGCGAGGCTGAAGCGTGTTGGGCTGGATCTGGTCGAGATCCAGCTCAAGCAGAGCCGTGCTTGGCACTGCTGTTTGCGGCAATAAGACATCCAGGCCTCTTCCAAGTGCTTGTCTTCTCATGGGCGTAATCCTATGGGATTGGATTTCAGGGTTAGCTCCGCCGGGCTGGCTGCTATTTTCGCCAAAATTTCACGGGCCAGCTGCAAGTAACTGTTTGCTCCTTTGGAGCGGACATCGTAGAGCAAAATGGGCTTACCAAAACTGGGGGACTCTGCTAGACGAACGTTGCGGGGAATGATGGTCCGAAAAACCTGGTCCTTGAGGTGCTCCCTGATGTTTTCTCGGATTTGACCACAAAGATTCAGCCGTTCGTCGTACATTGTCAGCAAAATGCCTTCAATGGACAATTTTGGGTTCAAGCCCTGCCGAACACGGGTGATGGTGCCAATCAGGTCGGAAAGACCTTCAAGAGCAAAATACTCACACTGGATGGGGATGAGCAGCGAGTCGGCAGCCACCAGGGCGTTGATGGTGAGGATCCCCAAAGAAGGGGGACAATCGATGAGGATAAAATCATAGCGCGCGGTCAGGGGCTTTAGAGCCTGCTTGAGGCAGAACTCTCGATTGACAGCTTCCAGCAAGCCGATGGTTGCCCCAATGAGCTCTCGATTGGCGGGGAGGATGTCAAAAGAGTCCAGCTCAGTCGAGCAGGTGGCCGAAGCTGGATCCATCTGGCCACTTAGAACGTCGTGGACCGAGGCCTGAAGTTGATTTTTATCCAGCCCAAGCCCCGAGGTCGAATTTCCCTGAGGATCAAGATCGACCACCAAAACACGCAAATCCGCTGCAGCCAGTGAAGCGCCAAGATTAATGGCGGTGGTGGTTTTTCCCACACCCCCTTTCTGGTTGGCAATAGCGATCGTCTTTACCATAGGGATCGGACGCTTAACGTATCACCAGGACCCGACATGTTTCAGGCGAGACGTTTCACGTGAAACACCGCCGGGCGAGCTGGTTTCTCACCCACTTTTTTAGCGTTTCGGCTGGCCCAAAGCCGCACCCGCATAGCGGCTCACTACATTGGCCCTGACACAACCGTGACAAAATCCTGATCCGAATCTGACATTCCTGGCTATAATGGAGTTCACACGTCCCAGGAGGAGGAGACCATTCGAGCAAAACACATGTCTTTTCGCAACTGGTTCGGCCCGCCCCGCCATTTGCTAGTGCTGTTCCTGGCGATCACCTTTGTGCCCGCCACCGCCCTGCTCTGGTTGAGCTGGCGCATCCTTGAGCAGGATCGCGCGCTCGAGACCCAGCGCATCCAGGAGCGGCTTGAACATGCTGCCGACCTGATTGCAGCCGCGCTGGAGCGGCGTCTAGCCGAAATCGAGCAACAACTCCCTGCGTGGGCAGCATCACCTCCCGCCGGGTGGGGTGAAGATGCACGGATAGTGGAGCTCACCCCCCCACAATATCGATGCCCACCCCAGTTTGCCCTATCTACCCACTGTTTCACCAACGAAAGAGCCTGCAAACAGCCTGCGGACCGCCGCTGAAACCTTTGAGTTCCAGCAGCAGGACTACGCCCAAGCCATCACCGCTTTTCGTGAGCTGTCAGGCTCGAAAGATCTGCTCATCCAGGCGGGAGCGCTGGTGCGGTTGGGTCGAAATCTTCGCAAGAATAACCAACACGAGGAGGCGCTGGCCGTCTATAAGGAATTGGCGCAGCACGGCTCCCTGCCGGTGGGTGAGGTACCGGCAGAACTTCTGGCTCGACAGGCCCGCTGCAGAGTACTGGAGGAGCTGAATCAAGTTTCAGAATTGCAGCGGGCCGCCGCCGCGCTCTATGCCGATCTGCAGCAGGGCCGCTGGCCAATAGATCGCTCCACCTTTGAGTTCCATTCACAAGAGGCGCACCGCTGGCTGGGCCTTGAGCGTGACGCCCAAGTGGGCCTCGAGGATGCTCTCGCGCTTGCCGCCGCAGTGTTTGGGTGAACAGCCGCTCCGTCCTTGTGCTGTGGCGTGGATCTGCGGAGAAGCTGGTGGCGCTGGTTGCCAGTCCGCGCTATGTGGCGTCGCAGTGGGGTAGCATCTGGCAGAGTCGCCGTGTTGCCCTCACCTTGACCGATGTCGACAACAGCCATCACGTTTTGGGACCGCCCGGCGTGGCGGACGAGCACCAGGCCGTGCGGGCGTCGGCTCACACACGACTGCCCTGGACTCTGAGCGTGGCAAGCACCAGTCCTAACCCGGATCTGGTAGAGTTGGCCGGGCGCCGACGGTTGCTGCTGGCTGGCCTGGCACTGATGGCGTTCTTGGTACTGGCGGGTAGCTACTTCATCGCGCGCTCTGTCACACGTGAGCTGGCAGTGGCCCGCATGCAGTCCGATTTCGTGTCGGCGGTCTCGCATGAGTTCCGGACACCACTGACCTCGATGCGCCATCTTATCGAATTGCTGGTGGGAGGCGTGGTCTCCGGCCAAGAACATCGCCATCAATACTACGCGATTCTCGCCCGCGAGACCGAGTGACTCCATCGGCTTGTGGAAAGCCTGCTGAATTTTGGCCGCATGGAGGCCGGTGCACAGGAGTACTGTTTTGAGCCGCTGGATCCCACCGAGCTGGTCAAGGACGTGCTAGAGGAGTTTCAGGCGGAAACTACGACCGATAGTCATCGCATCGAGCTGAGCGCCGAAAGCCGCGCGCCAATGATCCACGCCGACCGTGAGGCCCTCAGCCGCGCCCTATGGAACCTGCTCGACAATGCACGCAAGTACTCCCCTGACTGCCCTACCATCTGCGTCGAGCTGGCTCCGCAAGGGGAACAGTTCGCCATCCGCGTGCGCGACGGTGGGCAGGGGATTCCCAGCGAAGAACAAAAAGAGATCTTCCAAAAATTCGCGCGCGGTGCCTTGTCCAAGGCTTTAAACGTCACGGGCACTGGAATCGGCCTGGCTATGGTGCAGCACATAGTTCAGGCCCACGGAGGCCAACTCCGCCTTGAAAGCCAGCCGGGCCATGGGAGCACTTTTACCATCCTGTTGCCGGTAGGAAAGGAAGAAAAATGAAACGCATTTTGGTGGTGGAAGACGAACCCGGAATTGCGCTGGCGCTGAAGGACGATCTAACGTCGGAAGGTTATCAGGTCGAAGTGGTGCGCGATGGTGAGACCGCCAGCCGGCGCGCTCGCGAGCAGGCCTTCGATGGGATCCTGCTCGACGTGATGCTACCCGGCAAGGACGGCTTTGAAGTCTGTCGTGACCTTCGCCGCGCGGGTCTGCGAACTCCCATCATCCTGCTGACCGCCAAAACACAGGAGGCCGAGAAGGTGATGGGCCTGGAGTTGGGTGCCGACGATTACGTGACCAAACCCTACAGCCCACGTGAACTGCGCGCGCGCATCAAGGCCGTATTGCGGCGGGCTGCCGGCGAGCCTCCCGAAGTCTATCGGTTTGGCGATGTAGACGTGGACTTTTCCCGCTGTGAGCTGCGCCATGCCAACCAGCGGGTAGAGGTCACCCCGCTTGAATTTAAGCTGCTAGCGGCTTTCGTCCGCCACCGAGGACGTGTTCTCAGCCGCCAACAGTTGCTCGACGAGGTTTGGGGCCAGGACACCTTCGTCACGGATCGTGTGGTGGACAACCAGATCACCAACCTGCGCAAGAAGATTGAGCCGCAGCCTTCGCAGCCTC
>JALLOM010000028.1 GCA_027717865.1 Acidobacteria bacterium AH-259-O06
CGACTGAGGCGTGAATTATTACGCTCTTGTGGTTAATAACTTGTTCGATTCATTAAATAATATGATATAATAAGGATTATAGCGTGAAATAATATATGTATAAAGGAGGGAATCTTAATGACTCAGAGCGCTAAAATTGTTGTCTCTGTGAGAGATGGACTCCTAGAGATATCTGGATCAGAAGATTTTGTCCGCGACCAACTCGAGAATTTCAATGATTTAATAATGAAACATTTATATAATATGCTAAAATCTGCACAGCCAAGCATCTTTCCTTCGCCTCAACCTGCACTCGAACAGGAGGTTCAAGGCGATGCATGGAAATCGGTCAGTTATCACAAAGTAATAGCCTTTGAAGGCGATGAGATTAAAATTCTCAAGAACATTCCTGGCAAGTCTGAGGCTGAAAAAGCTGTCAACGCTGCACTTCTTTATTTGTATGCTAAAAATGTAAAGGGACAAGAAGAGGCTTTGTTTAAGGAGATCCGTGAATTGTGTAAAAGTCACGGATGTCTCGATTCTGCAAACTTTGCTTCGAATTTAAAATCTGAAAAGCAATACTTCATTATTGGCGGGTCAGGTAAGAAACAGACGGCAAAGCTGACACAACCTGGTAAAACGAAAGCTGCAGCCTTGGTTGGCCAGCTGAATTCTTAATCAGATGGGCGCACCACACGCTTCCCCGTTCGAGTTCAGCATGTAACAATTCGTGTCCTATTTGCACTCCTGGACACGAGGGGCACTGTCAAGTTAACGGAACCAAGCCAAGATTCTACCCAAAACGACAGGAGTCCCACAATCTCTCAACAGACGCACGTCACCTCTCTCCAATCGGAAAAAGCCCGGGCTCGGAGGAGTCGATGATGAACGGCCTTAAGATGATGACGACCGACTCGGAACAGGTTCTGAATGGGACCGTGAACTGAGAGAAAACGTTGGGCCTGGACTATTGATTTGAACCGTCTCATCTGGCGTTCTTGCTGGCGCGTTGGCTGATGCGAGACTTCAGCCCGGTTGTTCTCGTATTGACCCGTGCGATGGACAACGGAAGGAAAGATCTCCCGATGTGCAGCCGGATAACTCCGAAGCTTGTCGGTGATCAGTTGCCAGGGTACTTGTCCCTGATGCTTCAAGGCCTTACGAAAGAAGCGTTTAGCGGCTCGACGATCTCTACGCTTGGTGACCAGAATATCGAT
Source organism: Acidobacteria bacterium AH-259-O06 (assembly GCA_027717865.1). Taxonomy (GTDB): domain Bacteria; phylum Acidobacteriota; class UBA6911; order RPQK01; family JADFOI01; genus JALLOL01. The sequence goes on from JALLOM010000028.1 coordinate 1,197, forward strand.
CACGTCTCCATCCTGATCGACGGCTCGCCATAGATAGCGGCGCTGACCTTGGATGGTGATGAAGAGTTCATCAACGTGCCAGATATCGCCGAGTCTTCCCTGTTTCCGACGCAGAGTTCGGGAGTAGGACGGTCCGAATTTCTGACACCAGTATCGGATCGCTTCGTAGGAGACAAGGATTCCTCGCTCCGCCAGTAAGTCTTCCACGTCTCGAAAGCTCAGGGTGAACCGATGGTACAACCAAACGGCGTGACTGATGATTTCAGGCGGAAAGCGATGCCCTCGATAAAGTGATTCCATCCGTTAATTGTGCCTGACTCTGCCTTAACTTGAACAGTACCTTTGGCGCTGATAGCCCGGACGCCGCGCGGGCCAGTTTTCGGCGACTGCTCATTCCCGGCGGTGTTGCGCTAGCGAGTGACACCATAGGCTTCGTTACCATCCTTTTTATCGAAATCCAGATCGTCCAGGAAATGGCCATTACCGCAAGTCTGGGTGTGGCTGTGATTATTCTCACTAACCTGCTCCTACTTCCCGTGCTCCTGTCCTATGTGAGCTATGATGACGTCTATAGGCGAAAGCTGATCGAGCGGGCGGAGAGGTTGGAGAGATTCTGGCGAGTCCTGGCGCGGGTTTCCGAGCGAAAGCCTGCTGCGGTCATCATCCTGATTTCGGCCGGCCTGTTCATCATTGGTGCCTGGAAGGGCACCGATATCAAGATTGGAGACTTGCACCGGGGAGTGCCCGAGCTCCGCGCCGATTCCCGTTACAACCTTGACAGTGAAGTTATCAGCGATCGTTTTTCCATTGGCGTCGACTTAATCACCGTGATTCCCGAGACCGTAGAGCAAGGCTGCGTTGACTACGAAATCATGAGCACTATCGACCGTTTTGAGTGGCACATGAGGAACGTGGAAGGTGTACAGTCGGTAGTGGGACTGCCAAGTGTAGGGAAAGTGATCAATGCCGGTTGGAACGAAGGAAGTCTTAAGTGGCGCGTGCTTTCCCGCAACCAGTCGGTATTGGTGCAGTCAGTCGCCTATGTTCCCACCAGCAGCGGGCTTTTAAATGCCGACTGCAGCGTTATGCCTGTTCTCATTTTCGCCTCGGATCACAAGGCGGAGACCATCGCCACTATCGTCTCGGAAGTGAAAAGATTTCGGGAAGAATACGGATCGGAAAGGGTGAAGTTTCAGTTGGCGACCGGCAACGTCGGCGTGATGGCTGCAACCAATGAAGAGGTCGCTGCAGACCAGTTCCCCATACTTTTGGGTGTGTTCTCCGCCGTTATCCTGCTTTGCTTTATCACCTTCCGGTCGGTTTGGACAGTACTGTGCATCGTTATGCCCCTGGGGCTGGTCTCACTGCTTGCCTATGCACTCATGACCGTGCTCGAGATCGGGCTCAAGGTCTCCACCCTTCCCGTGGTGGCCCTGGGAGTGGGAGTCGGAGTGGACTACGGAATTTATATTTACGCCCGCATCGAGAGTTTCGTTCAGGAGGGTAAGTCGATCCAGGAGGCCTACCTGCACACTCTACATGTAACGGGTAGCGGAGTCGTATTTACCGGCATTACGCTTGCCACCGGTGTCGTCACCTGGATTTTTTCGCCGCTCAAGTTTCAGGCGGATATGGGCATACTGCTCACCTTCATGTTCCTCGTGAACATGCTGGGTGCCATTTTGCTTCTGCCCGCCCTGGAAAGTTGGTCCAAGCGCTCGTCCGCATGACTATCCGCCCGGCGACCAGAAAAGTGAACGCGTCCTGTCCGAAAACTGAGTCGAGACCGCTCCAGGCCGATATCCATCATTACCCTTTGCTCTAACCGAGTTCCAGTGGCTCGTCCATGTCGAGATCCTGAACCATCGAACACATCTGGATCTCAAACCACTCCTGGAACATCCCCAGCGTTCGGTCCCTGGGCCAGAACGCTTCGTCCCTCACCCAGCCTTCCAACATGGCCTCAAACAAGATTGGCCAAAACTCCTCCAGCACCTCCTGCTGCGACGCAGGGTCTTCGTATTCAGGAAGGAGATACACGTGCGGCTCCCGTCGCAGATTCTCAAAGACGGACTCAGCAAGCCCCTCGACATCGTCCGTCTTGGCCCAGTCGAGGTACGGTCGAAGTGGCTTCACGCGGTTCTCCTCGACCAAATACTCGATCACCTCTTGTTGGTGGCGGTTCACCCAGCCTGAGAGGGTCAGGAGAAGTACTTGAAGCGGGTATATCTCGACCTTCATAGGCCCATTGTATACTGACTCAAGTCTCGATTTTGCAGGTCGTTATCTCACGGCCGAATTTTCGGGTAGCACGAGGTTCACTCTTTTGTCGGGGCTCTGAAGACGGCAGGAAAGGGTCTGTGGAAAGGCGTGCGCTGGCCAGTCCAAGTCTTGATGCCTTAAACCGTGACTCGCGCACACTCGCCTTATTCGCTGGCTCTCCCTTTCTCAATCCCGTGACCCAACCGCCATTTCGCTAGCTGAAACTTTGAGTTCTTATGGATGATGTCATCCAACTGAATAATCAGGCGGGAGAGCACCTCCTTTGACGAGTGATTCACCATGAGAGCCACGGCCACATATTTCTTTCCATTACGTTCGACTAGCACGGAGTCGGAGTGGAACTTTCTCCAGGTTCCCGATTTACGGTAGATAATCGATTCTGGCCGCTTTGCCAACCCTTTAACGAACTTGTGATGAATTCCAGACCGTGCCAGGATTTCCTTCATTTCCTGGCTGGCCCAGGTATTCACCAGCATTCCTTTGTCGAGCATGACAAGAAAGCGGCTAACTTGCCGCGCCGTTGCACCATGAGAAATGTTGTGCAGCGGATCCCCCCTCCAACGGCCCGGACCGCCACCGTAGTCTTTTCCAACCCACAACCCGCCGTTCTGCTTCGGATCGTAAAGCTCATACCGCGAGTCTGTTAGAGTCCTGGCGATAGTCTCAAACCCGACCTGTTCAATGAGTCGGGTGGCCGCTCTGTTACAGGAGTAGCGGATCATTTGCTCCATCCTCCCCTTCAACTCGGGCGTGTGCTTCAGATTCCCCCTATTGATTTGGTCGAAAGCTGCCAACAAGATGGCGATTTTAGGCAAACTGGCCGCGTACCGCATCCGATCGTCATGGACTCCGGCGTAGCGAATCAGCTCGGGATCGGAAAGGTCAACCAGCGCCACACACAGTTGGTCTTGCACCACCAGTTTCTTAAAAGGATATCTGCTGAGAACTTGTTCCAACGAAGATTGGAGCCATGGATCTTTTTCACGAAGAATAAGGGTTTGAGCAGCTGGAAACTGAGCCCCGAATGCGATGGTTAAAACTGGCACGAACACGGTTAATAAGATGAAAAGAAAAATAACTCGATAACTCATATTTACAACAATTATAGCCTGTTTTTTTCCTCGCAACACTTTAACTGGTTCAGATGTACAAAAAGTGAGGGCAGCAACGTGGATATAAATTAACAATCTCTATGGATTTGAAGACTGAATGAGATGTTCGATCCGGCTGGCAATCTCTGCGTGTTCCTGGGCTGAATTAACCTTCAGCACATTGGACATCATGGCGATTAGATAGACTCGGGGAGGGCCTCCCTGAGGTGTGGGCGATTCTATAATTGCCACCGAATGCATCAGATTCATAGCATTACCCCGGTATTGCCCACAGCGATAGCCCGGTTCGGTCCGGCATTGATACAAGGACCCTGACTTGAAAAACACGGCTGAGTTCTTTAATGCAGGAGATGCCGCGAAGCGGTACCTTCGACGGGAAAAATAGAGCAGCTTTTTCATTTCAAGGCTGCTCCATCGATCAACGATTTTGCCCTGTTCAAGCTTGATCAGCCACCGCAGCAGCTCTCGGGGAGTTGCGTAGCTCGACTTGCCCGGGATGATCTGGGACGCCCTCCGGGTGGAATAAGTCCTCAAGCGCAAATTTTCAGTGTCCAGTTCCACCGCATGCAAGGGATTCTCGAGGATCTGGATCGACTTGCTACTCAATTCCTGAGGAGGTGTCTTTTTGAAAAACTCCTCCTCCTGACTCTCGGAAGGAGGATAGGCTCGAGAGAAAGCATTCAGTAGGAGCGCCTGTTTCCACACTGTCGAGGCTGCAGCGTTGGAACTGGGAGAGACCATGTGGTCGACCCACTCCCACAAACTAAAGATATCTCCCACGCGGATGGAACGGTGGGTCACGGCAGTTGTCTCAGTATCCACCACCGGGACGCTATGGCTGTCAAGAATAATAAAGTGATCTGCCACCACTGGCGTCTTCCGAAGCAATTCTGCACGGGCCTTCACACTGTTAGGGAACCTACTCCTGAGTTCATTGAAGAGGCCGACCATTACCAGCAGCTTGCCGACGCTACCCGGAACATATCCTTGCTCCGCGTTAATTGCCGCATATCGCGGTCTGGTAGGATCCGTGATGTCCAGCAGTGCCACTCGATACGACAGGTCGCGTTGACTAAAGATCCGCTCTAGCCCTGCTTGGAGCTCTGGATGCCTGGTCGTGTCAGGTCCGATATCAAAGGACTCATTGATGTCAGCCAGTCTGAGGCGAATCTCATTCTGCGGCAGGAGCGCGCCGGGCGGAAGCTTGAAATTCCCGGGGATCTTGCCCTCCTGGATCAGCTGATAAGCAAGCAGACGCCGGATACCCGTGTATTGATAACCGTCCAGGGGATAAGCCAGCAGGGGAGTCGTCAATCCTGCCAGCAACAAAAGGACAGCAAAAATCCTGGAACCCCCGTTTCTTGCTCTATTAATACGGATGATACGGATCATATTTGCTCCTCGAGCGAGATTTCCCGGGTTCCTTGTCGAAGCACTTCCTGATCCAGTACTTGAAGTCTCTCCAGTAGCTGGCGATTGCGGTGACGGACAAAGGGGCGAATCTGGAATAACCACAATTTCCCGCCGGAAAATCCAAATTCAATATCCCAAACCCAGGAACGCTGTGAGGCTGGAATTCTTTGCTTCCATTCGGCCACAATTCTCTGAAGCTGGCCGATGTCATCGGGCGTGAGTAGATAATCGGTCTTTCTTGAAGGGACTAAGGTAATGCCACCAGCCCCGTTGTTGACCAAGACCTTCTGGTAAGCTGACTTGGCTTGAGACAGGAGCTTCACCTCACCAGTCTTCTCGACAAGGAGGGTTTCTGCGTTCTCACCCTCAACCGCTCCTCCTACTCCCTCAGCGGTCACAATGGTCAGATCATCGGGCTTCCCCATCTCAAGACCCGAGGTGATCACGACACCAGACTTCTCCGAGGGAACACTTTGCAGGAGCAGGACCGACGGATAGATTTGTCCCTGCTCATCCAGTACTTGCTTTCTCCACAGGTAAGCCCTCTCGCTGAAGGGCGAAGCCCATACGCGCTTAATGCTGGACAGAACATCCTCCACTGTCCGCACATGGGGCACCGTCAGATTCAAACCGGCGCCTGAGAACTGGGGCAGGTCTTCGACGTTGGTGTCACTTCGGACGAAAAGTCCCTTGCTTAGATCGGCGCCAAAAGCCTTGCCTATTGCCTGAACAATGCTGTGGCGAGTTTCGGGAATCCACTCCAGATTCACGATAGCCTCGCGGAAGCGCGCCAGCTCACGGAACATGAATGCATCAATTTCCGTTTCAGTTTTGTCTGCTGTTCTCATCTCCGCCGCCCTGCGATAGGCGTCTTGTATTTCTTCAAAAAGCGTTTTCTCCGAGTCAAACTTGCGGTTCACTAGACGGTAGTACATTCCAAATGGTAGGGCCACTCCAGGTGGCACATGTCCGGGGAACAAAGCGGCCAGCTGCCCCAGCTTGGCCGCCTTTGGTCCCACCACAGCTCCTGAGTCTGTACCAAGCTGCTCAAGGGGAATCGGACTGACCTGATCCAGGCGAAGGCGTGAGGTGTCGAGTTTTACCTTTCTCGCTTTCAGATCGCGGCCATACTCCAGGAGTTGTTTTTCCAACTCGGTCAGCTGGGAAGACTCCTTAAGTAGAACAACCCCTAACGGGGACACCGCGTAGAAGACCTCTTTTCCTTGAAAAGCTCTCAGATCCGGCAGGAGCAATGACGAGATAGAGGCATTGGGAATTCCCAGGTTCCGCGCCAACAGTTGAGCATGAGAAAGGAGGTTTCCTGCGTCCAGAGTGAGTATCCCCGCCAGCGGCCTTAGTTCCGGGACAGTCTCAGGAATAACATAGATCTTTGTCGGGTCTGGGTGCCAGTCGTACTGATGGTCCTCCAGTATCTCCAGGATTGTCATTGCCACTCCAGGATTCAATCCCCTGGTCCCCTGGCTCACCCTTCTGCCCAGGATGAAATGGGACTGGCCTAGGAGATTGTCAGCATCCCGGCTAACGCGGTCCAGCTCCAGGGAAAGTGGAAGCAGAACGGAACCGCGAAGTAGAGAATCGAGAAACCCGGAAACCTTCGGTTCAACTTGATAATAATGCTGGTAAACGACGTCGAACAATTCTCGTGTTGAGGTCCGCCCCCAGTCCAGGCTGCGAGTGAGATAGCCGATACTTTGTCTGTATTCTAGAGCCGATAAAGAGGAATTTTGCACCAGGCGTGAGATCTCCGCTTCCAGTGCTTCTCGTTCCCGTCGCGAAAGAAGCCCGGCTGAGAAGGCCAGGGCGAAACAATCGGATAAAGATCGCAGCCGCTTAATACGGCTGATCAGCTGGGAGTTCTCCAGTTCCAGCTCCTGTGCCAGGACGAACGCTTTCTCCTGAAGAAGCTGGATAAGATCCATCATCACCAGATTGGCCTTTCCATTGGAACTTCGGGTTACCTGCTCGCGAAGCTTTACACCCGCCGCTGCGATCTGTGAAAAGGAGGTCCGTAGATCTCCCTGCTGGAGGCTAGTTCCTAGGGCCACCAGATCCTTCTCAAAGACAGATCCCAATTGTTTTTCATACCAATCCAGCCTCCCAATGATACTGGCTGAGTCATATTGTTGGCGCAACTCATCTCTCAGTGCTGCTAGTTTTTCCCTGACATTCCGCGGGAGGTTCTTGGCCGACAGGTAGGCCTCCACAGCCTCGAGGTCATGGTGGGAAGGGAAGGAGTGGATCCTGATGCGCAGCTGCATGAAGTCGGCATCCAATTCCGCTACTGCCGACGCCAGATTGCGAATCTTATGGCTGGACTGCTCTGCTGTCGAGTGTGGCACCGCGCCCACTAGCTGACTTGCCAGTAGGAAGTTCCTACTTGTCCATGTGGGGTTGGCGAGCATCTTTTGCAAGAACTCCAGTCCCTGCTTCTCCTCGTCTTCGATCTGACGGGCTCCTCGGTAATACTGTGCCTGGCGCAGGACCCACCCATCATCCGTTTCAACAAGGTACTTCGCGAGGATAAATTCCTTCAGTCGGTAGTTGTCTTTTGGGGCGTTGAAAAACTCCTCAAAGTTCAAAGACTGAAGAATCGTTCCTACATTAAAATGAAGCTCTGCCAAACGCTTAGCTTTGCCATTAAACTCGGCATGCTGCACCCCACCTCCGCGATCGGCACAGGGGTTCCCACGAGGAGGGTGTAGCGTACCATCAGCGCAGAACCAGCGGATCCTCAGGTAAGGTCCCCGCGTGTCCCTTTTCATCGACTCGATGGCACTCTTAATTTCTGTAACTTCCTCTTCGGTCAGCGACTTAAGAAAGGATTGTCCATGAGTCGTGGAGAGACAACCGAAAAGAATAATGAAGGAACAGAAAACTCGAATGGATTTCACTGGTTCGCACCCCAACCTGTTGGCAAGTCGGAACATCGTGGGACGGCTATTGTGATCAGATTTTGCACAAACAGGGGAACTCCCAATCTTAAAATGAGGGGCCAAACCGGAACTGGACTCGGGTTCCCTCGTCGCTGCGGCCCACGTCCAACCTCCCCAGAACCAGAAAAGAGGGTTCGCTCAGCCGAGAGAGAGGTAGCCCCTAAAAGGAATGGTCCGGCCAGTAAAGGGACTAAAAAAATTCTTGAGATGATTTTCATTGAATTACATCCCTAAAGCCGCGGGGAAACACATGCCCCCTTGGCCGATCTTTTCAACAATGCGGCATTGGGAGATAGTTGGACCTTCCCCCTCCCAATTTTTGGCTGTGACGTTTCCTAATTTTAAGCCTTGGGGGGGGTGAAGGCAACCTTCGCGACACGGTTCCCAGAAAACTGCCACGAAGTACACAAACGTACGACTTTCCACCTTCCACAAACACCCGTTCTTTCCCAGTAAACTTGACACCACCCCTCACAAAACCGCTCCCTCCTGTTGCCTCATGTCTCCCCCACAATACAATCGCTCTGAAAAGGAAATTCCTATGCCTATGATCGGTACCTACCTTGGGTTCGCCCTCGCCGTCGGAGCGGCGCTCGAGTACACTACCCGCTTGTTCATGGGTCGCGCGGTGTTCACGACCCGCCACCACGACGTTGCCGTCGCCGCGGACAGGGCGATCGCGATCGGGTCGTACGCGAAGGCAGAGGGTTTTGTGCCGGCGGTGACATTCGCCACTTTGCCAAGTTGCTGGAGTCCGAGGAGCCGGTGCCGCGAGAGATGCCAGATCGACTCCACGAAATGATCGAATGCCTCAGGCAGCTCCCCAAACCAGTCCTTGCAGTGGTCATGGGCCGTGCGCGGGCCCGAGTTCAAAGGCCAATAGGACACCTACCCGCATTGAACCCGAGCTACCCCCGCCAGTGTCGAGAGTCGGCGGGTGCTGACGCTAGAACTTTTGGCACTCACTCTCAAGGGAATCAACAGGGTCGATGCTTATCTCGTGCAGACACCCCTGGCCTTTCCTTTGCTTTTTGGCGAAAATAAGATTCGGGCTGAAAAGGGGTTTTCCGGAAAAAGGACACCACCGCTCTCGGCTGTGATCGCGTTGAAGCCGATCGCTTGCTGAATGGTGGCTACTTACCCGGCACAAGGCGAGAGGGGGTTTTTATGGCTGATCTGGCAGGTAGGACACTGTTCGTCACAGGAGGCAGTCGTGGAATTGGCAAGGCGATCGCCTTGCGGGTTGCACAGGATGGTGCCAACATAGTCATTGCGGCGAAGACAACGGAACCGCATCCAAAGCTTCACGGGACCATCTACAGTGCCGCTCAAGAAATTGAGGCCGCAGGGGGTAAAGCTCTGCCATTGGCGGTAGACGTCCGCTTTGAAGAGGCGATCGCGGAGGCCATTACCCGGGCTGTCGATCATTTTGGGGGCATCGATATCCTGGTTAACAACGCCAGTGCCATCTTCCTGGCCGGGACACTCGAAACACCACTCAAGCGATTCGATCTGATGCATCAGGTCAATGTACGCGGCAGCTATGCCTGCTCCCAGGCCGCCATCCCCTACCTGCGGAGAGCCTCCAATCCGCACATCTTGAACCTGTCTCCTCCCTTGTCCATGAAGCCCAAATGGTTCAAGGATCACTTGGCCTACACCTTGGCCAAATATGGTATGAGCATGTGTGTTCTGGGCATGGCCGCCGAGCTCGAGATAGATGGAATTGCCGTCAATGCGCTCTGGCCGAGGACTGTCATCGCCACCGCGGCAGTTCGGAATCTGCTCGGTGGTGAAGCCTTGATCCAGCAGTCGCGAAAACCCGAAATTGTTGCTGACGCCGCTTATGCCATCTTGCGCCGGCCCAGCCGCACCTGCACCGGGAACTTCTTCGTGGACGAAGAGGTGCTGCGAGAGGAGGGAATCACGGACCTCGATCGGTATGCGGTCAATCCAGGGGACACTCTGGCTCCCGACCTCTTCCTGGACTGACGGCCCGCCAATCCCCCACCCGCCAACATCATTCTCTGCATGATGGTTTTCCACTTTTCCGATAGAATGACGCTAGTTTGTTCAGGAGGGCCTAGATTAGCATTGCTTAGAAGCAGAGCAAACGCTACCGGCTTAACTGACCGGCGTTTGATTGCTGAGGCAGTTAAGCATCTGCTCAAGACGGCTATGTCTTTCCGTTGAAGGGTCAGAACGTTGATGTGGACTTTCTGCTTCCCCACAATTCAGTGATTGCGGATCGAGTCGGGAGTTCTTTGGAAGTTGGCGCAACAACAATTTTGAGTGAAGGAGTGACAATCGATGAAAGGTAAGCCAGTTTCGGAATCGCGCACTACCATGACTGAGGTGGTCCTCCCCAATGACGCTAATACCCATGGGAACATTCTGGGCGGGAAGGTGATGCACCTGATGGATTTAGCTGGAGCAATTGCGGCTTTTCGGCATTGTCGGATGCCTGTTGTGACTGTCTCGGTCGATTCTCTTCGTTTTCTACACCCCATCAAGGTCGGTCAGCTGGTGCTGCTGGAGGCGAATGTGACAAGAGCTTTTACGACCTCGATGGAAGTGGAAGCCCAAGTGTTTTCAGAAGATCCGCTCAGCGGTAACCGTATAAAAACCAGCACTGCCTTTTTGACTTTTGTTGCCCTGGATAAGGATGGCAGGCCCACACCGATTTCACCCCTGATTCCAGAGACGGAGGAGGAAAAAGGCCGCTATCGTGCGGCGCTTCGCCGTCGGCGTCGACGTTTGAGGGAAGCCAAGGAAACTGGGGCCAAGAGGTGAGATTTAAGCCCAGCAAATCAGGCGCGGCGAAGGGACGTGAACCGTATTCCAAATAATCATGTTGCTCAATATCGTATGGCATAAGGTCTGCGCCACGAAGGCTGTGGGGAACTGGAAAAAGATGCGGGAAGTGCGGAAATGATGTTTGGTGATCAGCACCAAGTCAAAAGTTGTGCCACCGACCCCTGTCGACTAGGGTCTGTAGATACGAGTGTGGGGGCGAAATGCAATCCAAGCAAAGGCAAAGAAGTCACCCGACACAACTCGCTCCAATCTCTTTCCTTTTAAAGGTCCCGAAGTTGCGACACCGAGCACATTCCAGATCGAGCCGGTTTCCCGATCGACAAAGAAATCTCCTTTTTTTGCGAATGACATCGTCCTTCCCTCCACTCTACGGTCGAAAACTGCACCTGCGCCAATCGCCTTCCCATTCTTGATCTTCTCTCGACCCAGGGCAGTACGCGTTGTCTTGTCAAAGAATACGACAATAGGGACCCCAGCGACTTCGTCATTCACCGCGGGCCGTTTTTTCAAAACTGAAAAGGGATAGGCAACCGCGTCACCATTGATCATGACCGTGACCAGATGTTCCATGGGCTTCACTTTTTTGGGCAATGGCCCCTTGTAGAGAAATGGGGTTTTTCGTATGTCGTCATATCCCGCATAGGGATTGCGTCCGTAATCTCTGCCATACCCAGTTACTTTCGAGAGCACTTTTCCATCCGGATGCTGGGACTTGAATTGGCCAAAGCCCATCAGTGCCGCAGGAATCATCTTCAACCTTCGCCCAACCATCTCCCCGACGATGGCCTCACCGCTGAGCTGCTGCCATAGGGATTGTGTTTGACGGTCGTACATCACCAAATCGCTGTGCCTCAAGAGTCCTGACGTCCCGAAATCGTAAACCTTTCCATTGATGCGACGGTCAAATACGATGGCACTGTAACACAAGGGACAGAACGTGACCGTCACCGGAACGCCCCCGATCGTGTCATTCACGATTTCATGCCAGACCATGATTTGCAGGGGATAGGCGCGTACGTCTTGGTTCAATTCGAGAAAAATTACGGGCTCTCGGTCGGCAACCCATTCCGACGCTTCTTCAACCGCTACGAATCTGGGATGGTCAATGGGCGGGATACCATCGCGCGGAGGGCCACCCGATTCAAGACTTGAAAGCTCGATCGTAGTTTTGCTGAAGTCAGTATTGGGCCACGCAGACGTCCACTTGTCCGTAAACGATTGGGCGGCCACCATGGCTGGCAAAAGAAATACTGCCACTAGAATGGTTTCTATTCTATGGATAGCCTGTCGGTTTTTTCTGGTTGTTTTGAACATGTTCTTTCCTCAACTATTGTCGACGAATACAAAAAGTCTGTTCTAATCTTCGTTATTTACAAGCGCCCTTTTTCTATGGGATTGCAGCTCCCGTTTCAAGGTCGTTTCTCCCACCGGACTGCCTCAAACGGGAGGCCTGATCTCTTTTCGTTAGTGAGTGCAAAGAGGGGGTGAATTATTACACCTACACCCACACCGACGAGAGCGACCGCGGCAACGAGCAAGGATTTGTCGAGCCGATGAAGATCTCTGGCGGCCGCGTCAAGAAAATCGTTGTGACGGACCTATAGACATCAAACGGCTCAATCGAGCAGAAACAGAGACTCAATTTTGCACTAGGAGCCCAATCACACTATGCTAGAATGCTTCCACAAGTCATTGAAAGGCTAGTGTCCCCGGAGTGTCGAGGAGGCCTATACTGGGAGCAAATCGGGGTGGTCTCCACATTTTGCATTCATCAAGATCATTCGCGCGCTCTGCACAAACAAGACAGTGCCGTGGGCGTTCCAGCGAAGGGAGGGCGAGATGGTGGATCGGGATGCCAGCTAGCGTTACGGCGCCTTCAAGGTGGGATCCATCAGAGACTACCGCTTCACCATTGGCAGAGGATTTAGTGGGTGCCGAAGTGCCCACTGAAGTGATAGCTGGAGCACTCGTCGGTGAAAGCCAGCATTGGGGAACTCAGCATTGATTTTCCGAATAAACAGAGGATCAAGCCCGAACTTAAACACTCCTCGGGTGAGATCCACCAGGTCAGCCCGGCGAAATGCTTCGACGAGGCCGCCATCCTTTTCTCGATAGGGATGAACTTTATGATGGTAGAGGATCATGCGAGAGACCTCGTCCTCCCAGGAGCTTCTCTGACTTTCCTTGAGATAGTCCCTGGCAAGTGTTACCGAGGGCTCCAGGTAGTCAAATGTCTTGTCAGACCAGATTCCCATGTCGTGGAATACTGCGGCAATTGCAATCTTGGAATCGCTATCCGCTCCGTTTTTAGCAAGGACTCGACAATAGTTGAAGACGCGGTACACGTGCCCTCGGTAGGCATGGAAATCTCCTTGGAGGGGACCTCTCCAGCGGGTGAGTAGTCGGTCAATTTCAGCATGCCCCTTGATTAGCTCGTTCCTGTCCACAGGATCTCGTCTTCAGATCAGAGAGTATTCTGCCGCCTACTGGTTGTGCAACCAATCGGCGGTCTCTGGCCAAACTAGAGACCTAAACCTTTCCTGGAAGGCTTCTGGGTCGCGAATCGCCGATTCCTCGGTAATCGAAGGTAAGAACGGTAAAACCGTTTTCAGAGAGAAACCGGGCGTAGGAATTGTAATATCGACGCTTCACGCCCATGGCCGAATTGATCAGAACAAACCGTCCGATCTTCTCCTCTTGGCCGCTGCGGTAAAGCGTGGCAGCCAGCAGGTAACCGTCGGTGGCCGGAACTTTTAGTTTTTCGACATTCATGGTCACGCCGAAAAGTTAACGCCATAAAAGGATGTCGCAGCTTCTTGGGGTTATCCCCAAAGCATTCAACGTCCCAGGGCTTCGCCTGTTTTGCTACGCGTGGCTGAGTTGATCGACGACCTCGAGAACCCCATCCAGGTTGCGTAACGCACCCAGGAGCTGCGGCCGCGACTCCATGCCGCACTCGTTTAGGGCCAGCACTACCTGATCCTCTTGCCGTTCGATGTGCGAATGAGAGATGGAAAGCTGGTTCTCCATTAAGAACTGTAGTACCTGGTCGACCTTATCCGGTTGGACGATCACCCTGGCGTGGATGCAGTACCGCTGGCGGAAGAGGGCGTGATCCAGTTTCGGGATCAGGCGCAGTAGGGAAAACATCATCAGGGCTGCCAGTAGAGCCAGGAGCACATGGCCGGAACCGATGAGGATCCCCAGGCTACCCAGTCCCCAGATGGTGGCCGCTGAGGCCAACCCGGTGACGTTGAACTTGGAGCGTATGATGGCGCCGGCTCCGATGAAGCCGATCCCGGAGACGATCATCGATGGTAGTCGGCTGGCATCGCCGACGGAGCCCCCACTGCTGGTCAATAGGGGGCCGGACAGAACGAACAGCGTCGAGCCCAGCGCCACCAGGCTTGAAGTCAGCATTCCCACAGGCTTGCCCTTTCGCTGCCGCTCATAGCCCAGTAGCATCCCACAGGCCACGGCCGTCAGGATCATGAACAGGAGGTCCAGGCCGTGATTTGAAATTTGAGCCAGCTCAGCAGCGAGCATGTTCTTCCCCCCGTCTGAGATCATCGCAGAGGCCATCGCGTCGGCTAGGCTTCGCCCTGCGTCGGACATGCTCCCCCAAGCGTTTGTCTTTAAGCTGTAGCGAGCTTCGCCCGTTTCTGCGAAGCTGTTGCAGGCAGTCCCTCAAGGAGCTGTTCCATCCACACCTGATCGCCCTCCAAAACGCCCAGAGCGACGCGGTACTTGCCCACGTCGTCATTGGCCCACAGGTCGTGAAAGAGCTTGCGTACCTTGCGCGTGGCGTTGCGGCAAAAAAGATCCGCCACCTTGGCGGCTTTCTCGGCTTCGGGCAGACCGGCCTCGGCCATCATCCGAGCCCGAGAGACTGTTGCGGTCATCACGAACAGCTCGTCGGCAATGTCTACAATGCGGAACAGAAACGCCTGCTTGTGTTGTAGCTTGGCCTGATGCATAAGCATGCCGTGGAAGATTTGACGGGCCAGTTTTCGCGAGCTTCGATCGACGAAGCGCAGATGGCGAGCGAAACGCCCGAATCCAGAGTATCGAGGCCAGCGTCCCCAACCCAACCAGCGGGTCGGATACCACCAGGCGTAAAAGACGACGATCCTGGGAAGAGTGCCCAACCTCTGTGCCAGGCTTACACTCGGATCGATCATTGCCCCGGCCACCTGCAAATGCTTGTCGACTGCCTCACGCGCCATGAACAGGTGCATGATTTCGTCGGAGCCTTCGAAGATCCGGTTGATGCGGTAGTCCCGCATCATCCTCTCGGCATTCACCGGCTCCTCGCCTCTGGCGGCCAGCGAGATCTCCGTCTCGTAGCCGCGCCCACCGCGAATCTGCATGACGTCGTCCACGATCTCCCAGCCGCGAGTGGAGTTCCACAGCTTGCAAGCTGCCGCCTCCAGCCGGATATCAAAGTTGCCCTGGGTGGACATAGAAGTGGTCAACCTGGCAATGGATTCCATGGCAAAGGTGTTAGCGGCCATGTCAGCGATCTTGTGGGCAATGGCCTCATGCTTACCTACGGGCTTTCCCCACTGAACCCTCTCGGAAGCCCATGTGCGGCAGATGGAAAGAGCGCGCTTAGCGGCCCCGACGGAGCCGTTGGGAATAGAAAGGCGGCCGTCGTTAAGGGTGGTCAGGGCAATCTTGAGTCCCTTGCCCTCCTGGCCGATTAGGTTCTCTCGTGGTACCCGCACGTGGGTAAAGCTGATAACGGCATTGGCCAGCGCTCTGAGCCCCATGAAGTGACAACGGTGCTCGACCTTGACTCCCTCCCATTCGGTCTCGACGACGAAAGCGCTGATCTTCTTGGTTTGTGAATCTTTGGCCATAACCACCAGGAGTTTGGCCAAAGTGCCATTGGTGCACCACAGCTTGGTACCGTTCAGAATGTAGGCGTCGCCCTCGGGCGTCAGCTCGGCCGTTGTCGAGAGGCGAGCCGGATCTGAGCCGACGTCCGACTCGGTGAGTGCAAAGGCGGAGATCTCTCCGGCAGCACATCTCGGCAGGTATTTCTTCTTGAGCTTTTCGGAGCCACGTCTTCTTCATTTCTTAAATCAAGCACGATGCTCTTTTTTCCACGGTTGAACACAGCATTGGCTGGAGAATCAAAGCGTAGGCCACCGGGTGGATCAATCCGGATCACTTCTGCGCCTTGGTCCGCAAGTAGCATCGCGGCAAGCGGCCCGGCTATATACTGGCCGAAATCGATTATCCGGATTCCCCTCAAGACGGCACTGTATGCGTCTTTATCTGTCACCGATACTGTCCCCTCTTCGAGTATTCAGGCCGTACGAAAACGAAAGTCGCCGAGGCAGATTCCTTAGTCGCTTGCAGGGAAACGTGTGTTTTCGGAGGCAGGCTACATCCCTCGAACCGCCTCGATCAAGTTCAAACCCTGGTGCGGCAGGAGACGGCGAAAGATTTGGCAAGCAACTTGTCAAAACGGTGAAGAAACAAATTGCTTTACAATGCCAATACAGGTAATGTCGGGGTAGTTCCCTGTCCTGGCTTCGAGGCTTCATGAGGGGTGAGGAGAAAACCAAAGATCAACTCATAAGTGAACTCGCAGAAATGCGCCGCCAGCTCGCGGAATTGGAAAGGCTAGAA
>JALLOM010000280.1 GCA_027717865.1 Acidobacteria bacterium AH-259-O06
AGAAAGGCACAAGCGCAGACCGGCAGCTGCGCAAATACGAAGAAACCGGAAGCCTTGAAGCAGTAATTGACATGCTCGCAGAAGAAACCGTGATGGGCGTTTGAATTCTCCTGCCGGCCCCGGTGCTACTTGATGCACTCCCGGTCCCTTACTTCCGTTTGCGCTCGAGTTCAGCACCGGCACGGGCTGCGAAGATTCTCAAGATCGACTCCCTGTGCGGATCGTGCGCCATTGGGCTGTCATGCATTACACCCAGATGGCCTCTTGGATTCCCATTCGGGTCGTACACTGGAACTGCCAGGTAACTCTCGATGTCCTTTTCCTGTAACCAGCCATCTTCAGGAAAAAGCTTTTGCACTGCAGCTGGGTAATAAGCCAGATTGTTTGTAAAGACGTGCTCGCAAGGGGTGCGTTCTATGTTGTACTCGAAGTTTTCTCCCCAGTCCGTTCCTTCCCAAAAGGCAAGCAGCCTGACTGACTTCTCGACAGTCCTATGACACTCGGAAACAAAGGCGAATCGAACCTGGAACGCAGCGGCCAACTGCCGAACTAAAGAAGGGAAGAAGTCTTGGCCGACAGTCCAGGATGTGTCTTGAACCAAAGAGTGCAGTGCTTCCTCCTCTCGTTTGCGCGCGCTGATGTCTCGGGCGATGCCCTCCATTGCCACTAAGTTGCCTGCCTCATCATAAACCGGCACATTCACCTGCTCAGTCCAGACCAACCTCCCTTGCTTATGCACCCAACGCAAGGCCACCGGCTCACCGAACACGCCTCCCTGCTGAAGGTACTCCTGCAACTTGTGACGGTCAGCGGGATGAACGATCTTGCAGGCCAAGTCTGGGTCGGCGTAATGCTCCTCGGGGGTGTAAGCGACAATATCACTGACCGCCGGGCTGATGTACTCGAAGCTCCGGGTGGGGGCAAAACGATAGCGGTAAATGATATCCCTGGCGTTCTCAACCAGTTGGTAAAAGCGTACGTCGGTCTCGTGTACCACTTTCCCCGCATGCTTGTGCTCTGCTTCCCTCTCCCACACTTCCTTCTCCATTAACTCGAGTGTTAGGCTGTTAATCCCTTCTCGAACATATCGCTCCACCATCCGGTTTCGTCGCTTGACTCGTCCAGTGGCGTATCTAAATAAGGTGGTGCTCGAGGGACCCCTCTCAACCATCACCCGCTGGAGTTCGCGAGAGATCGTCTCCCAACTCCAAGAGGTCTTCTCTTTGAGCCTCATCAGTTCTTCTGCGAGAGTTCCGCTTGGCATATTCTTGTGCTTTGGCATAACATGTTAACTACGCCATACGGACCAAATCGTTTCGTCGCCTGAATTCGGGAGTAGTCCCACTCATCAATGGGGGTCGCGGTGCCTATACTGACACGCGAAGAGGCGAGAGCTTTTTACGATCGTTTCGGTTCCAAACAAGACACACAAGAATTCTACCAGGATCCGACTACCACAGACTTGATTAGGCATGCCCGATTTGAAGATGCTTGTGCGGTTTTTGAATTCGGCTGTGGAACCGGTCGTTTCGCTGCACGTTTGCTGGCTCATCATTTACCACCGCACTGCCGTTATTTGGGAGTGGATATCAGCTCCACAATGGTACGCCTGGCTCGCCAGCGCCTCAGTCCTTGGTGCGACCGAGCAGAGGTCCATCTTTGTGACGGATCAACGCGACTGGATAATGCGGACAACTCCTATGACCGTTTTGTCTCGAACTACGTACTCGATCTTTTAAGTGATAGCGATATCCACTCCCTTCTTAACGAGGCTCATCGCCTCTTGAGAGAGGACGGACTGCTTTGCTTGGCCAGCCTGACCCGTGGCGAGACATTCCTCTCAAGCTTCGTCTCCTGGTCTTGGCAGTGTATCCACTCGGTGCGGCCAAAGATACTGGGAGGATGCCGGCCGATTGAACTGCGCAAATTCTTACCTGCCGAAAAATGGCAGGTCGGATATCGGAACGTCGTTAAGAAATTTGGGATCACTTCCGAGGTTTTAGTGGCACTCGCCTTAGCCGGGCCAGAGCAGAAATCTGCCAAAGTCTCCGGCTGACTGCTTCGTTCCGTTCAACTTATTTCGTAAACTGGGAGTGAAAGGAGTTTGCCGGTTCCTTGACTCTTAACTGGTTGGAAATGGCTCTGGGTCTGCAGCCAGCGACTGAAACCAAGCTCTTGCTGTCGCTGGCGGTTGTGTCTGCTCTCATGGTTGTGCGCTGGCTCGTGTGGTGGGTCGTCTCTTGGCGAACTGACGATGTGCGGGTTCGCTATCACGTTCGGAAAATCAGCACGTATGTATCCGCCGGATTGGGCTTGCTGATTGTGGGCCGCATCTGGTTCACAGGCTTTCGCGATGTTGGCACCTTTTTGGGCCTGCTTTCCGCAGGCTTGGCCATTGCTTTAAAGGATCTGGTTGCCAGCATAGCCGGCTGGGCCTACTTGCTGTGGCGCCGTCCGTTTGAAGTAGGCGACCGCATTCAGATCGGGGACCACGCGGGTGATGTCATCGACCTAAGACTCTTTCGTTTCACTCTCATGGAGATCGGAAACTGGGTGGAGGCCGATCAAAGCACCGGTCGCGTCATTCATATTCCCAACAGTCGCGCTCTCATCGACGTGATCGCCAATTACAGCAAGGGTTTTCAATATATCTGGAATGAAATTCCTGTACTGGTAACCTTTGAAAGCAACTGGCAGAAAGCGAAGGAGATTCTCCAGCAGATCGCCGATAGCCGCTCTGCGCATCTGAGTGAAGCTGCAATGGAGTCTGTTCGAAAGGCCGCCCAGAGGGCAATGATCATCTACTCGACACTGACTCCTAAAGTCTGGACCAGTATTGCCAACTCAGGGGTATTACTCACCATCCGCTATCTGTGTGACCCCAGGAAGCGTCGTGGCACTGAGGAAACTATTTGGGAAGACATCTTACGCGAGTTCCACAGATGCGATGATATCGATTTTGCTTATCCGACAGTCCGTCGTTTTATTAACCTCCAGGAGGGAAAACCAGGGACAGGTGCTGTTCGTGTTTCTTCCTTCGAAGAGGAGTTGTCATAAATAAAGGTCCTCGATTTTGGTGACGAGCCTCACAGTAAAGTTTTTCCAATATGGTTAGAATCCGTTGTCAACATGAGTAGCAAACCTGTGAAAATCATTGAACGTACTTGAGGGTTTAGAATTGTGAAGATGAAAAGGTTTTTTGTTTGTGTGGTTCTAATTCTGTTTGGTCCCAGCGGGGCTTTCCTGTGGTCTGAAGAAGGAAAACTTATGGCGACCTTGGCCACCGATGCTTCGGGAGGGGAAACGGTTTTGAATGTTTATCAGATTTGCACCGGGACGGTGGGCCGCCGGCTCCTGATTGAATCGCGTAACGGCGCACTAACGGAAGCCGGCGACATCAAACACATCTACGGCAACTTCATTATCCTGAAGAGACGGCTGAGGAATGACTTTCTGGCCGATTCCAGGATCTACCAGAGTTCAGCGTTTGTGGTCTGCGAGCCTGTGAGGCGAGCTGTAGACAAGGACAAGCAGCCGCCCAGTATTGTGTGTGAGCCTCCCAACGTGAGAGTCACTGAAGCCGAGTCGACGACGCTGCAGGTCAGTGCTTCTGATCCCAACAATGATCCACTCACGTACACCTGGGCAGTGGATGGCGAAGCGGTGAGCAACAACCAGACGTTCTTGCAGTTTGAAGCGACGGGACTCTCAATCGGAGATCACACGGTCCAGGTAGTGGTAACGGATGTTGACGGAATGTCTGCCAACTGCGACTTCCACGTTATCATTGAAGGGAGGCAAAACCGCGATCCGAGTGTGACACTAACCCTTGATAAAAGTGATATTTATGCTGGAGAAATGGTGAGTGCAAGCGCACAAGCCAGTGATCCTGACGATGACCCTCTGACCTTTTTCTGGGCCGTCGACGGTCAGAGCAGGTTGGAGAGTGAGTCCTACATCCAGATTGATACCACTGGTCTGGCAGGAGGCAGGCACAGTGTAGGCGTGACCGTTATGGATGATCGCGACGCCAGTGCCAGCGACATGAGGTCGTTTTTGATCAGGGAGAAGATCGTCATCCAGATGGACAAAATCCGCCCGGACAACCTTGCCAAGGCCGAGTTGGACGAAATCGCCCTTAGGATGCAACAGGATCCACAACTGGAACTTGTCATTACTGGACACACAGATGATCAAGTCAGCGAGACAGAGAACGAGCAGATTGGCCAACAGCGGGCAGAGGCAGTGAAGGATTATCTCGTGAAACAGCACAACATTGGCGCCAGCCGGATTGAAACCCGAAGCGCTGGGCAAAGTCAACCGATTGCTGACAATCAGACACCTGAAGGGCAGAAGAAAAATCGTCG
>JALLOM010000281.1 GCA_027717865.1 Acidobacteria bacterium AH-259-O06
TAAAAAATCAGATCTTTCTTTGATTGAGGAGCGCCATTTTGATCGACCACTTGAACTTTTTTTTCCAGCAGTTTCTCTGCCAGTTCCTGGGGATTGGCAATGGTTGCCGAGGCACAGACGAATTGAATCTCCGAATGATAAAAGTGAGCGACTCGCATGAGGCGGCGGAAAACATTGCAAACATGACTGCCAAAAATACCCCGGTAAGTGTGGAGCTCGTCGACAATGACATATTTCAAATTCTGAAGCAGTTCAATCCATTTGGGGTGATGGGGAAGGATCCCACTGTGCAGCATATCGGGGTTGGTCAAGACGATCCTGGCCTCTCTCCGTATCTTCGGGCGCATGTCGGCGGGGGTGTCCCCATCATAAGTATGAACTCCGATCCGATGGCCGGTCGCCTCAACCATTTGCCGAAGCTCGGCCATTTGATCCTGGGCTAGGGCTTTGGTCGGAAAGAGATAGAGGGCGCGAAGCTGGGGCTTCTCAATGAGATCATTGAGCACTGGGAGGTTGTAACAAAGCGTTTTGCCCGAGGCGGTTGGAGTGACGACGACCAGGTGCTTCCCTTGCTTGACTAGATCATAAGCTTCAAACTGATGAGTGTATAGTTGGCGGATCCCGCGCTTTAACAGAGCGCTTTTAAGGGAAGCCGCAAGATTTTCTGGAAAATCCGTGAAGTGCCCCGGCTGTGCAGCGGTTTGGACCCAGGCCGTGATCTCGCCGCTCTTTTTTAAAGATTTGAAGCTTTCCAGAGCTCTTTCAACCGGCGTCACCGGCGCGGGAGTAGTTAGATGATCCACCATGGTGAACACCCAAAGTAGCAACTCAAGGTGACAGTTCCAGTGGGCCGTGTCTTTAAAATTTAAATTTTTTTGCCAAAAATAAAATTTTAAACACACGGCCCCGTTGCGGTATCATCGTCTCTTCATGTCAAACACGATTTGGTTCTGTACGGTCGCGTGGCTAGTGCCCGGTGCCGGCCATATGCTGCTCAAGAAATGGGCAAGGGGAATACTTTTCTTTACCACGATTATGGTTCTGTTTTTCTGCGGTCTGGCCATGGAAGGCAGGCTTTTTGGTTTGAGTCCCGGGTTCTTTGGCGTGCTTAAGTTTATTGCTGATGCTGGTGCCGGGCTCCCCTATGTCTTGGGAAAACTGGTGGGATGGGGAAAAGGTGACGTAACCAGCTACGGATACGAGTACGGAAACACCTTTCTTTTTACAGCCGGCTTGCTCAACATGCTTTTGGTGGTGGACACCTTTGATATTGCTCAGGGTAGGAAACAGTGAATCACTACATCGCGATCCTCATATTGTCCGTCTGTGTTGCCGCGGTATTCACATTGATCACGAAGGAGACCAAGGAAGAACGGATCCGTTATTTCCTCAAGCTCATGGCTTATATGGTTCTGGGCTCTTTCATCGCCGCCTGGATCATGTACAGCATTCCCTAGTCGCAATGAGCAACCACTTTCTCCACTGGGTGCCGGCCTTTGCTTACGCTGCCCTGATATTTTTCCTCTCTCACCAGAGTGATCCCCCCGGTGGCGAATATTCGCCTGATTATGTGACTCATTTTTTTTGGAATACGGCTTTTTCGCACTCACCCTCGTGTGGGGCGCAACTTCTGGATTTCCAAAGCACCTCACCCTAAGGGGAGCTATCTTCGCATGGACCGTTGCTGCGTTATACGCGCTCAGTGACGAATTTCATCAATCTTTTGTCCCTAATCGGGACGCTTCTTTTATCGACGTGACCGCAGATGTGGCAGGAGCCATGGCCTGTTTGGGTGTGATCTACCTCACGAAGAAAGGAAGGTCGTAATGAGTGTCCTCATTTCTTGGTTATAATGGCTCATAAACCCCATGGCACTTGAGAAATACCAGCGCAAGCGCGACTTTAGAAAAACCTCCGAACCAGCGGGCGGCGAAGGGCAGGAATCCAAAGACCAGCCCAGGTTCGTCATCCAAAAACATCGTGCCAAGCGCCTTCACTACGATCTTCGGCTGGAAATGGAAGGGGTTTTGCGTTCCTGGGCGATCCCTAAAGGGCCTTCTTTGAATCCTGATGATAAACGCCTTGCTATCCAGGTCGAGGATCATCCTCTTGAATACGCTGATTTTGAGGGTATCATCCCGGAAGGCGAGTATGGCGCCGGCAAGGTTATTGTGTGGGATCAAGGAACCTATGAGTGCATTGGGGAAGAGACGGACCCTGTAAAGGCATGGAAAACGGGTAAGCTGGACATGCGCCTTCACGGCCAGAAGCTAAAGGGCATGTGGTTATTGATTAAGCTGAAGGGCCGCCAAGACAACCAATGGCTCTTTTTCAAGAAGAAAGACGAATATTCCGACGTGCAGACCGAGATTACCGAGGAAACGCCTGAGTCGGTCCTCTCCGGCCTGGAGGTAGACGAAATAGAAGCAGAAGCTTCCCCCGCCTGGCACAGCCGCGTCCATCGGCTGCTGGAAGAACTTCAAATTCCTTCTCGTGAGATTAAGGGGCAAGTGAGGCCGATGCTGGCAACCCTGGTCACTAAGGTCCCGGAAGGGAGTCACTGGATCTATGAGCTCAAGTACGATGGAATTCGCGCCTTGGCGGTAAAAAAAAAGACCAGTTTCAGCTTTACTCTCGCAGCCTAAAGCCACTTCAGCGCCAATTTCCCGAAATTCTCGATGAGCTGGAAAAGATCCCGTGCAACTCCTTTCATATGGACGGTGAGATTGTAGCCCTCGACCAAGAAGGGCGCGCTCGTTTTCAATTACTCCAAAGGCGGATCAACCGCGCCGACCGCTCGGCCATTCGCAAGCTGCAAGTGGAGGTCCCCACCTATTATTTTGTTTTTGACCTCATCGCCTGCGAGGGATACGACCTGCGAGGAGTGACACTCGATGAACGCAAAAAGATCCTCAAAGCATTGCTTCCCGAGGGCAACTTTGTCCGATACACCTCGAGCGTAAGTAGTCAGGGACAAGAATTCTTCCAACTGGCCTGCGAGAAGGGTCTTGAAGGGATCATTGCCAAGGACGTCACGAGCACCTATCGAAGCCAGAGAAGCCGTCAATGGCTGAAAATTAAGTGTGTTCAGCAGCAGGGGTTTGTAATCGCAGGATACACGCCACCCACCAGAAGCCGGCTATACTTCGGGGCGCTCGTATTGGGCTTGTTTAAGAATGGAGTTTTGACCTACGTGGGGAGAACCGGCAGTGGCTTTGATCAGAGCACACTTGAACAAGTCTACAGCGAGCTAAAGAAAAGAGCGCAGCCAAGGAGTCCATTCAAGTCCGTACCCAAAGGATTGAAAGTCAAGTCCTGGGTTACACCGGATCTGGTCTGCCAAGTTAAATTCAACGAGTGGACCAGAGATGGCTATCTGCGCGCTCCAATCTTTCTCGGTCTAAGGCCCGACATCGACCCCCGAGAGTGTCAAAGAGAAATGCCTGGAGAGCCGGAAAAAGTGAGCCGGGATCTGCCTTACGATTTTCTCTCCAATCTCGACAAGGTCTTCTGGCCGAGGGAGGGATACACTAAACGCCATCTCATCGGGTTCTATCACCAAATAGCAGATGTTTTGGTTCCTTACTTGACGGATCGCCCCATGGTGCTGGAGCGCTTTCCGGATGGCATCGAGGGGGAAAGTTTTTATCAGAAGAACGCCCCTGACTTTTTACCAGATTGGATTTCCACGGTGAGTGTGGAATCCGACTCGGCGGAGAAAACTATCCACTACATTTTGTGTAATGATCGGCAAACCCTGGTCTACTTGGCCAATCTGGCCTGCATCTCGCAGCATCCCTGGAGCAGTCGTGCCCATCAGCTTGAAAATCCGGATTTTCTAATCATTGACCTGGATCCGAGTGAGGGAGTGCCTTTTTCAGCGGTCTGCAAAGTGGCCCAAAAGGTGCGCGAGGTTTTGGAATCGCTGGGGTTAAGAGCCTATCCCAAAACATCAGGAGCGACCGGAATACACATTCTCCTTCCCTTGGAACCCCTTTATAGTTACGACGACGTTCGCAATTTCTCCGAGATTGTGGCACGGCTCACCGTAGATGGTTTAGAAAAGATTGCTACGCTGGAGCGAAGCATCGAGAAGCGCAAGAATAAGGTGTACGTGGATTATCTTCAAAACGGTCGGGGCAAGACCGTTGTGAGTCCCTATTGTTTAAGACCTCGCCCGGGGGCTCCTGTCTCCACACCTGTCGAGTGGACAGAGGTTGGCTCCAAGCTTCGAGCGGAATCGTTTAATTTAAGAACCATCTTCCGTCGCTTGGACCAAAAAGGCGACCTTTTTGAGGGGATACTCAAGGATCGACAATCACTGCATAAGGCCATAGAGAACTTAGAAAAGATCTAGCCCGCAT
>JALLOM010000282.1 GCA_027717865.1 Acidobacteria bacterium AH-259-O06
TTTTTCAGGCAACTGTTGTTGAGGGCGGAGTACTCCTCACCAAGACTGCTTGAGACCCGGTGTACAGTTCGTTATTCTGGGATGGCCGGACGTCGAGCCTCGAGGAACAGGTCCTGCAACCGATCCAGGATCCGGAGGAACATCTCGGCCCGACCTTCACGGACGAGCGCTTTCACAACACCGGCATCGCCTGGCGAGATGGCGAACTGCTCGATCCAGGGCGATTTAAAATGACGGGCGAAAAAAAGGATCAAGGCGCCTTCAAGACTCCCACCTTGCGCGAGATCGCCAGGACAGCTCCCTACATGCACGACGGCAGCCTGGCCACGCTGGAGGAAGTCATCGAGTTTTACAATCGGGGCGGCAACCCGAATCCCTACCTGGACCCTGAGTTGCGTCCGTTGCACCTCGCGGCTGAAGAGAAAAAATCTCTGCTGGCTTTTTTCGGGTCACTGAGCGGGACCGTTCAGGAAAGTCGCGGGAGTCGCTGACGGTAAACGCCTCGTGATGATTGATGACAGCGAATCGGAACCGCCCCAGGCAATTGATGATCGTCCTCAACTGCTTTGAAGAACTCCAGCGCCTGGTGCTGACGGGGGAGTGACTGGACCCACAGTATGGTGGCTAGAATCGACCCCTCTGTTCTTCCGATTAGTATATAAACCAGTTGATTTTACGTTCTAACCTTTTAAGATTTAATCACTTAGGAGAGCGCTGGGTTAGCAGCAGCATTGAAACTTTTGGGAAAGAGGTCTTGAAATAAAATGCACAGGCCTTAAAATCCTGTGAGGGTGCTCCCTCGTGCGGGTTCGAGTCCCGCCCCGGGCACGCTAAGGACGCGGGTTTCAGCCGATTTGAGTTCTCATGACTCACCCCTGGAAATCCCCAGTTGTGCCCGTAATTGTGCCCGCGCCAATCCAACTCCATCTAACTCCAGCCAATTCAAGAGTGGTTTTCAAGGAAATTGGGAAGATACAGAACACCTGAGAATAGCTCCCATTCTTCTCGCCCTTTTCCATTGCGTTTCAATATCCAAAGATTTAGCATCTAATCAAGAATTTCCTGGTAAGACGGAGGAAAGTGTTGGTTGGTAAGACCATCTCCCATTACAAGATTCTGGAGAAGATTGGCGAAGGAGGCATGGGTGAAGTTTATCGGGCTGAAGATACGAACCTGGGCCGTGAAGTCGCCATCAAGGTCCTGCCCGAGCAGTTCACGAAAGATCCCCAGCGATTGGCTCGCTTTGAGCGGGAAGCCAAACTGCTGGCGTCGCTCAATCACCCCAACATTGCCGCCATTCACAGCTTCGAGCACTCGGATGGCTTTCATTTTCTTGTGCTGGAGCTGGTCGAGGGAGAGACGCTGGCCCAGCGGCTGGCTAAGGGGTCACTACCTGTCGAAGAAGCCTTAGAAGTCTGCCGTCAGATTGCCGAAGGCGTAGAAGCGGCCCATGAGAAAGGAGTCATTCACAGAGACCTGAAGCCCGCCAACGTGAAGATCACACCGGAAGGAATGGTCAAAATATTGGACTTCGGTCTGGCCAAGGCGTTGGAAGGCGAGACTCCTGTTATGGACATTTCCCACTCGCCTACCCTGACGGATGCGATGACAAGAGCGGGGGTGATTCTCGGCACAGCGGCCTATATGAGTCCAGAACAAGCCCGTGGCAAACCCGTGGACAAAAGAGCGGACATCTGGGCCTTTGGCAGCGTGCTCTATGAACTATTGACCGGCAAGCGGCCCTTTGAGGGAGAAACGGTCACCGAAACTCTGGCTGGGATTCTCAAGGGTGAGCCGGATTGGGGGGCGCTTCCTGAGAACATCTCGTGGCATCTTCAGACTCTGCTGCGGCAATGTCTTCAGAAAGACTCACATGAGCGGCTGCAGCACATTGGTGATGCCAGGATCAATATTAAGCAGGTTCAGAGCGAGCCTTTTGTAACTCCCACAGTGCCGGTTGAAGCACCCGCTGCCCAATCACCTTGGCGACGGCTGTTTCCGTGGGCCGTAGCCGGGCTGTTGGGCACAGCTCTTCTGATTTCGCTAGTCGGGCTGTGGTATGCAACTCGCCCGGTGGAAAAGCCCTCCATGCACCTGAACGTGGAGATTTCGCCCGGCTCGAAGCTGGTTCCAACCACTGGAATTCCATTCGATCTGTCCCCGGACGGAACCCGCCTGGTCTATGTCGCCGATATCGGAGGGCAAAACAGACACCTTCACCTGCGTACTCTCGACCAGAGGGAAGCCACTGCCCTCTCGGGAACCACTGGAGCCGTCAGGCCCTTCTTCTCCTCGGACGGTGAGTGGGTAGCATACTTCGCTGACGGGAAGCTCAAGAAAGTTTCTGCTTCCGGGGGCGCTTCCATGACCCTCTGCGACGCGGCAAACAGCCGGGGGGGGAACCTGGGGACCGGACGGAACGATCATCTTTGTGCCCAGCCCAGCTACCGGTCTGTGGCGTGCCCCCTCGGCTGAGGGCATGCCAGAGGCATTAACCACACTTGAGGCGGAGAAAGGTGAGCGCAGCCACCGCTGGCCGCAGTTTCTGCCCGGGGGCAAGGCGGTGCTCTTTACAGTCCAAACGGCTGCCGGGAGTTTCGACGATGCCAATGTCGAGGTACTCAACCTGGAAACGGGCGTGCGAAAGATCCTGCAGCGGGGTGGGACCTACGGCCGATACGTGCCCAGTGGCCACGTGGTGTATGTCCGCGGAGGTACCCTTTTCGCTTTGCCATTTGACCTCGATCGGCTGGAAGTCACGGGTTCTCCGCTCCCTGTTCTTGAAGAGGTTACCTATTCTTCCGGTCAAGGGGACGGTAACTTCGCTCTTTCACAAACCGGAACGCTCGTCTACCGGTCAGGACACCAAGCAGGCTTTTCCCTGGTTTTGGTGGAGCAGGAAGGCGAAGTGACCGTTCTCGAAGAAGATCCAGGGGTCGGAGCCGCCTATCCCCGCTTATCGCCGGATGGAAAACGGGTCGCCTTGCATATTGGCGCTTCGGGCGAGAGGGACGTCTGGATCTATGATTTGGAGCGCGACACGATGACTCGCCTGACGTTTGCCGGAGAAGACGACTCTTTCCCGATTTGGACACCGGATGGGAAGCGTATTACGTTCGGTTCCAGGCGAGACAGCGCAGACTACAACGTGTACTGGAAGCCCGCTGACGGCTCTGGAGAGGCGCAGCGGCTCACGGAGAGCGAAAACCGTCAGCAGCCCAGTTCCTGGTCGCCCGACGGTGAGGTCCTGGCCTTCGCCGAGCTGGGCCCCGAAACCAGTTGGGACATCGGGGTGCTACGGCTGGGAGAGGAAGGGAAAACGGAGTTCTTCGTCCAGACACAGTTCGCCGAATTTTACCCCAGGTTTTCGCCCGATGGCCGTTGGGTGACCTACCAATCCAACGAGTCTGGCCGGTACGAAGTCTACGTGAGGCCCTTTCCCGGCCCTGGCGGCAGGTGGCAGATTTCAACCGAAGGCGGAGGACGGCCACGCTGGTCGCCGGACGGCAGTGAACTGTTCTACCAGCAGGGGGACCGCATGATGGTCGTTCCGGTCACAGCGAGTGGGACAACGTTTCGCGCGGGAAAACCGCGAGAACTGTTTCGTGGCTGTAGATCGCCAGATTAGATTGACCTATGGAGATCGATTTGTTTTCACCTGCGCAGGGTGAGGATAAAGTGAGCAGGGTAGTCGATGAGGTTAGTCCGGATTTGGGGAGGTTGGGCGGTGCGTAGGTTAGGGTGGGCTGCAGGGATGAGCCTTGGCGATCCAGCGTCGCAGAGCGAGGCGAATACTTTTAACCCGGGCCAGGGGTTGATTGTCATAGTACCAGCGAAAGCCCTTGATCTCCTCCAGGATATCGACGTCCTGGAAGTCGGCAGCGAGTTCCTGGACAAACTCAGGATCGAGCTGGGGATCGAAAGGGTAATCGGGCAGCTGATGCTCGAGGTAGTCGAGAATCTGCTGTGAAGAGTTTTCCGGATACATAAGTTTTTCCTTTAGATTTCCGAGGAGGCCCGGTAGATTTCTTCCTCCGAGAGGATCTCCTTTTGCTCGATGGCTCCCAGGTTTAAAGCGGCCAGGCACAGACGGTTGATCTGCCGGCAAAGACCCCCGCAGATCTTGTAGACGGCGAGGCGGGCCGAGGGGGTGAAAATCTCGGGCTCACCGCCCACGCGGGCCAGGTGGTGGGCGATGTAGTTGGCGGTCTCCTCTTCATTGAGGGCGGGCAATTGATAACGCAGGAGAATACGCTGGCCAAGGTTGCGAAAGAGGGGGCGCTGCAGCCGGGCCTCGAAGTAGGGATGGGCGATCAGGATGCTGATCATGGGGTCGAGCGAGTCCATGCGAAAGTTGAGCAC
>JALLOM010000283.1 GCA_027717865.1 Acidobacteria bacterium AH-259-O06
TCCTGCGAATCAGAGCTTTGGATGAATTGTACGAAAAGGCTAAGATTGCCATTGGCGTCATATTTGTAAAGCTTGAAATTGCCATTTCTATCTCTCTCTATGGTCCATCCAAGCCGATACCAGTAAGTAAATTTTTTTTGACTTGAGTCACCATAAACTTGTTCTATCACTTGATCGCGACTGTTGTACGAATTCTGCAGGAAAGTCTGTCCCTTTGGATCGGTAATAGAAGAAAGGTTGTGATCAGGAAGATATGTATAGGTGAATGTATTTCCGGCTGGATATCTGTCCGTTGCCGGTCTTGTAAAGGAAATTAGATTACCCTGGGCATCGTATGCAAAGCTGATCCGACGTCCCGCAAAGTCCTCTAAAGACGTAATCCTTCCGTCGCCGTTGTAATGGGCTGTAATCTGCCTGCCGAGAGTGTCTGTAATGCTACTAAGTTGGTTTGATCCATTGTACGAGAGAGTTAGCTGATTACCATTCCGATCGGTTATTTTCACCAGGCGATAAAATTCACCTGTGAGTCCATATTCTTGTACGGTGCCGTCCCGATCGGTTATGGTAAGGGTGTTGTTTCCCTGCCGATCAAGCCTGTCGTAAAAGCCGGGCGGGGAAATGTGGACGTTTCCATCAAAGCGGTAGAGGTCCCTTCGGCCCGTGCCGTCAAATCGGACAATTCCCTCTGTTGTCTCCTGAAGCCTGGCGTTATAGTTAAAGTCCCAGCCAAAACCCAGGGGGCCGTCGTAGGTGGAGCCGCTCCTGTAGGTACGCACAAAGCGAAACGGGAATCCCCTGCCGGGAATGCTAAGATCGGTGACTCTGTAGAAGAACTCACCACTGTGTAGGAAGATGCTCCCACGCCCACCGCCTAAAATGGGGTTACGGGCAGGTTCCTGTCTCACAGGGACAAGTTCCTGCCCAAAGCCCCTGTTTACCTTCGAGCCTAACAGGATAAAAATCGTGCAAATAATGATGAGGGGTATTCTGAATAGACGCTTCCGAATGACATTTTTGGCAGCCATTTATTCCTCCCCCAATTTAGGTAATGCCTCCGAAAAAAGACGCCTCCCCGGAGCGGAGCCGATGACACAGTCCTTTTCCCTGGCTCCAGCGCCGCGTGGAGCATAACGCTGGCACAAATTGCTCTGGTTGAACGGTCGACACCCATTTTACGGAACTATGTCATCAGGCGGAACGCTCGTTAGCTGAAACCCTCCAGGGGTCAACTCTAGACGCAACACTGTTAAACAAATGTCAAACTCTGATTCAAGGAATACAGAACCCAGGAAGTTCGTCGGAACTCCCGAAAACACCTCATCGAAAAACCGGGCCAGATGCCCACTAAAGGTCAAGGTTTCCTTACCTACCGCATTTCCATCTTCATCAAAGAGTGTCATGCTTATAGAAAACGGACCCTTAGCAAACGCCGGTGCCCAAGCAAATCCTGTATTAGCTGTGCTGCTGCGCTCTACAGGAAAAGCCCAGGAGGCGCTTGGAAGAAGAACTAATGGAGTACCAGTCGAATCAATTAACTGATCGTTCTGCTTGAACTCATAAAAGAATTGAATTGCCAAACCTAGGCCTAAAGGGGGGCTTTCGCTTTGCCCGCTTATCTTCAAATACCCGGCCTTAGCCTGTGAATCGCCAGTAAACCTCAGCTTTTGGGTCCCGGCACCGGGTATGGTGAGGTTGACGATGTGACCTGGTAGGGATATCCCATTCACCTTCCAAGGAGTTGACCAGGGCTCATCGTTACCTTCCAGTAACTGTATTTCGCCATCCCACTGTGAACTGGACTTGTTGCTTACTATCAGTACAACTTCATACCCGCCGCCTAGGGCGAGTTGAGGAAACCCAGCAGCGCAAAGGTTAGCATTCAAGAACAGAAAGACGAGCAGTACAGCAGATTTTCTCATTACGCCTCCTTCGTGCCAAACTTGGCACCCTAAAATTTCAACACTTGAATCGCGACGTCATCGTGAAGGTTCCCCTGAATCCGACCTCACTTACTAAAAAACCGCCAGATCGCGCGAAAATCCGTGTATGAGAACCGGCGGTTATGCTATCGGCATCCGCTCGAGGTTGATACGAGACAGCGGTACCACGATGAACAAGAGAATCAAGATAGTCATTCTCCCCCCAGCAGGTCTCGCCGGGTATCTCCGCCTTGTCCCCCGGAACGTCCTCAAAGGACAGCTCAAGAGCCTTGGGATCGGCACCGGGTTGGCGAAGACCGGGAGTTAACCTGAGTAATCACCCACTTTCCCCAGGGCTGGTACTACTGCACTAAGGAAGACGGACCTGCAACTCTATGATTTGGCCCTCCTTTGTTACAACGCCACGTGTCCATTTTTCAGCTTCGCCAGCAACGACGCGTATATCAAACTCGCCCGGAGGAAGCAGTACGGAATAGGGATTTTTGCTCCCCTCACCCCGGTAATTGCCTGTGAACCAAAGGCCTTTCCGGTAGGGGTCCCTCATGCGGATGTCCGGGTCCGCGACCGGACGGCCCCTGGAGTCAAGCACAGTCACCTTCAGTTCTCCATAGCGAAACTCCCGCTCAATTGTCTCTCCCGCGACTATCTCGATTGTCCCCGCTGGGAAGGATCCTGAGCCGGCAGGCTCGATGAAGAGATCGAACTTCTCCGGTGGAAGCAGTACGGAATAGGGATTTTTGCTCCCCTCGGCCCCGTAATTACCTGTAAGCCAACGGTCTTCGTCATCAGGATCCTGAATGAAAATCTTTGGCTTCAGGGTAAGGTCGCCATGAACGTCGAGCACCGTTACCTTCAGGGAACCCCCTTTAACGGCCGTCTCCAGTGCGCGATTCAGGCTATGGGCCAGCTCTTCCGCGTCACTGGCCCTTAGGGAAAGGCCCCCGGTAGCATTGGCGATACATTGAAGCTGCGCACGGGTCTCCTCTTCGCCAATATCAAAACCCACCACGTGGGCAACAAAATCAATATCTGCCCGCTTCAAATCCTCGGCGACCGTACACGGATCGCCATGACACGTTTCCTTCCCATCCGTGACTAGCAACACGTGTTTCCCGCCGGGAGCGTTTTTCAACACTTCTGCCGCCCTCTGCAGAGAAGCGGCCAGAGGAGTATGTCCTAGCGGGTTGATGGTCTCTATTCGTCCCAACATTTCCATTTTTCGAATCTTTCCAATGGAAACCATCAGCTCGATGTCCTGGCAGTCTTCCTTACGCCGATGTCCGTAAACCATGAGCCCCATCTCCAAGTTGGTGGGTGCGGCGCCTAGGAAACGCTTAAGTACGCTCCGAGCGATGGCGATCTTGGTTTGCCCCCGAACCTTACCCCACATGCTGCCCGATCCATCCAGAATCAAAAGCACCTGAGGCGGCTCGCTCTTCTCCTCAGCCAAACCACGGGGCTGGGCTCTTGTCTCCGGTGCCAGCTCCGGCTCCTCTGGCTCCCGTGCGCAGGCACCGACAAGAGCCGGAAGGCACAGCCCGAGCAAGGGAATTAATATGAAAAGGGGAACGAGGCGGGGAGAGTAAAGAAGGATCGCTTTCATGTCGGATTCCTCTAGTATTGGCCTTATTCAGACCGTTAAGAATTATTAGAATAGAATCAAAGTATACATTTGATTTTATCATGGGAAAGAAAGTCGTTGATGCGCTGAAAAAAATGATTTTCGATCGCAAGGAAAAAGGCAACGCGTCTCTGAGAGGATGTATTATCGTCGAGACATAGCCTCGAAAGGACTCAAGAAGATAGAAAGGAACTGAGATGACTTCCCCAAAGATTGGAATTCTTATGGGTAGCAAATCAGATGCCGAAGTGATGCGTGAAGCAGCCAAAGTCCTGGAAGAGTTCGAAATTCCATATGAGATGAGGGTCCTTTCCCCACACCGCTCTCCTCGAGAGGCATTCCATTACGCTCAATCGGCTGAAAGTCGTGGCGTTCAGGCACTGATTGCAGGTGCAGGATTTGCAGCTCACCTGGTGGGAACCCTCGCCGCTCAGTGCACTCTTCCCGTCATTGGTGTTCCTCTGGAATCCTCCCCTTTGAAAGGATTGGACTCGCTGCTCGCG
Organism: Acidobacteria bacterium AH-259-O06; assembly: GCA_027717865.1. GTDB lineage: Bacteria > Acidobacteriota > UBA6911 > RPQK01 > JADFOI01 > JALLOL01. The sequence goes on from JALLOM010000283.1 coordinate 4,065, forward strand.
ACTGTTCAAATGCCTAAGGGAATCCCAGTTGCGTGTATGACGATCGGTAAAGCCGGCGCGACCAACGCGGCTCTTTTCGCTGTCCAGATCCTCAGTCGCAGTGAGTCTGCCCTTGCCCAAAGGCTGAGAGAATATCGAGAGAAGCTGCGTCAGGAGATCACATCAATCAAGCTATAAACTGTGGCTTTGAAAAGTTTATGTATTATTCGGGCTGCAGGCTGATTTTCATGTTAATGTTAAACGTGGGATATCCCTGACAGGCACTTACTGCAATGGCGAAACTTTCCGTAAT
>JALLOM010000284.1 GCA_027717865.1 Acidobacteria bacterium AH-259-O06
CCTTTATGATATATGATAAGCCGAGCAATGGAACACAGAAGATTGCTCTCAGCTCTTGGCAATCTCTACCCGCCTGGCAGGCTTCTTTCTGGCCCTGCTGAGCTTGCTCCCTACGAATCCGATGCCCTGACAGTCTTTCGGGCACGACCTTTGGCAGTGGTTTTACCCGAAACCCAGGACGAAGTGATTGAAACCGTACGCTTTTGCTACCGCGAGAAGGTGCCCTTCGTCGCTCGCGGCAGCGGTACCAGTCTTTCTGGTGGATCCCTGCCCATCAAGGAGGGGATCGTTATTGGCCTCAATCGGCTGAACCGCATCCTCCATCTGGACCCTCGGGAACGCATTGCGGTGGTGGAACCGGGAGTTATTAATTTGGAGATCTCGAAAGCGGCTGCTCCCCACGCTCTTTATTATGCTCCCGATCCCTCCAGTCAGTCGGTCTGTACCATTGGTGGCAACGTAGCTTTTAACTCTGGCGGAGCTCACTGTCTCAAGCACGGCATGACCAGCAACCACGTGTTGGGAATGAAAGTGATCCTTCCCGACGGCGAGATCGTGCAACTGGGCGGGAGCAGCCTGGAAGGGACAGACCCCGATCTCAGGGGCTTTTTTGTTGGCTCGGAGGGACTCTTTGGTATTGCCCTCGAGATTACGCTGCGCCTGTTGTCCAAGCCTGAGGCCTACCGAACGGTTCTGGCAGCCTATAACAGCCTGGAAGCCGCCGGCCAGGCTGTGGCTCAGGTCGTCGCCGCCGGACTCCTCCCCGGCGCCATGGAGATCATGGACCGTCTGGCCATTGAGGCCGCCGAAGCGGCGGTGCATGCTGGCTATCCCGGGGATGCTGCTGCGCTCCTGATCGTGGAACTGGAAGGGGAAGTCCCCGAAGTAGAGGCGGAGTTCGCCTCCCTGCAGGAGGTGATTCGAGCTTCCGGGGCCTTCGAAGTTCGGATCGCGAAAGACGAAGCCGACCGGGCCCGGATTTGGAAAGGGCGCAAAGGTGCCTTCTCTTCGGTGGGACGACTGAGTCCCGACTATATTGTCCAGGATGGGGTTGTCCCTCGCACTCGTCTTGGAGAGGTTCTGGCCGAGATCGAGCGGCTCGGTGCCGCCTACGATCTGCGTGTGGCAAACGTGTTCCACGCCGGGGACGGTAACCTTCACCCTCTGATTCTCTTTGAGGGGACAGAGGAGGGGGCCCTTGAGAAGGCGGAAGAGCTGGCGGGTGAGATTCTCAAGATGTGCATTCGGTTGGGAGGTTCGATCACCGGCGAACATGGTGTGGGCATGGAAAAACGGAATTATCTGGTCCAGATGTTCAATGAAACCGATGTGGCAGTGATGAAGCGACTCTGGCGCGTGATCGATCCCCACGAACTCTCCAACCGTGGCAAGATGTTCCCCGAGCCGAAGGCCACGGCCCGAGATACACCGACATTGCAGCAGGAGGCCAGGGAGAATCTTCCTCAAACAAACCTGCAACCCAAAACTGCCGAAGAAGTGCAGGAGGCCGTGCGCAGCCATTCGCAATTGGTTCCCCGTGGTGGAAGCAGCAAGCCTGCTCTGTCCACACCCCCGGAGGGCGTCCCTAATCTGGACCTCTGCAGACTCTCGGGCGTGATCGAATATGATCCTGCCGAGTTTACCTTCATTGCCCGGGCGGGAACTCCTGTTTCCGAAGTGGAAGCTCTGCTGGCCGAGCATGGCCAATTCTTGCCGTTTGACCCCATCATGGTTAAGTCGGGAGCCACGCTCGGTGGCACTGTGGCCGCTGGGACAAGCGGCCCCGGGTGCTACCGCTATGGAGGTGTGCGCGACTTCTTGTTGGGTATTCGATTTGTGACCGGGGAGGCCGAATTGGTCCAAGGCGGGAGCAAAGTGGTGAAAAACGCAGCCGGTTTTGACTTGCCCAGGCTCATGGTGGGAAGCCTCGGTCATTTTGGCATACTGGTGGAGCTGATTTTCAAGGTCTTCCCCAAGCCTGAGAGTTATGTAACCCTACGGGCGGACTGTCCTGGCCTTGAGGAGGCCTTGGAGGTCCTCTATCGACTGAGTACCTCGTCTTTCGACCTGGAAGCTTTGGATCTCGAGCCCTCTGGCAAGATCTGGGTGCGACTTGCAGGCAGAGCCGAGTCCCTTGCCAGCCGGGTTAATCGACTGCGAAATGTCCTGGGAAATGGGAGGACCGTAGAGGGACCGGAAGAGGAGTCTCTTTGGCAGGCAATCCGCGAATTCGTGTGGCTCCCTTCCGACTGGTCCCTGGTGAAGGTTCCCCTGACGCCGAGCCTAATCCTGGCCCTGGAGGAACGTCTGGGCGAAACTGAAGCCCACCGGCGATACAGCCTGGGCGGAAACATGGCTTGGCTGGCCTGGCCAGGAGAGCTGGAGGGCCTGGAGTCGATCCTGAATTCCCTCGACCTTGCCGGGTTAGTGCTGGTTGGTTCGCCTGGACGCTCTCGCTTGGGGACACGAACGGGAGAGGCATTTGCTCAACGCGTGAAGAAAGCCCTGGATCCCCAGGGGCGGTTTTTGTAGGGGCGAGCCGGTGGCTCGCCCGAACCGTCAAGGGTACGCCAGATGTTCGGTTCGGGCGGGCCACCGGCCCACCCCTACCCACGGATACAATTTAAATGCAGCACCAGATCCCCATTGAAAAATTTGGTCCAGTAGGAGAGTCCATGGCCCATCAGGTGAAAGCCTGCGTACACTGTGGATTCTGCCTGCCGGCCTGCCCGACCTACAAGGTGCTGGGACAGGAGATGGACTCCCCCAGGGGCCGCATCTTCCTGATGAAGGAGGTGCTGGAAGGAAAACTTAACCTGGAAGATGCAATCCCTTACGTTGACAAATGTCTGGGCTGCCAGGCCTGTGTCCCGGTGTGCCCGTCAGGTGTGGAATATGGCGAGCTCCTGACCCCCTTCCGGGCATACGCTGAAGAGCACCGGCAGCGTGGGCCTCTGAGCCAGATCACCCGCTTGCTGCTGCGCACCATCCTTCCCTTCCCTAAGCGTTTCTATGCTGCTGCAACTCTGGGACGGCTTGCCCACCCTCTGCGGCACCTGCTTCCGCAACAGCTGCGGGCCATGCTTGAACTTCTTCCGCCGGCATTGCCCAAAGCTTCCCCGTTTCCGGAAGTCTTTCCCGCCAAGGCTAAACGTCGGGCCCGCGTGGTGCTTCTGGCCGGTTGCGTCCAGCAGGTCTTGGCTCCACAGATTAATTGGGCCACGCTGCGCGTCCTGGCCGAAAACGGAGTTGAGGTGGTTATTCCCAAGAATCAGAATTGCTGCGGCGCTCTGGCAATGCACAGCGGCCAAGCTGAACAGGCTCGCGCCTTGGCGCGCCAGAATTTCCAATCTTTTCCAAAGGACGTTGACGCCGTTCTCACCAACGCTGCCGGCTGTGGCTCCGGGATGAAGGAGTACCCTCTACTCTTTAAAGGCCTGCCGGAAGAAGAAGAGGCCGCAGCCTTCGCCCGGGGGGTGAAAGACGTGACCGTCTTTCTGGACGAGCTTGGCTTGAAATCGTCGCCTTCGCTCAAAAAGCCTCTTAAGCTGGCCTACCACGACGCGTGCCATCTGGCCCATGCCCAGGGCGTGCGTGAGGCGCCTCGCAAAGTACTCGGTAGTATTCCGAATGTCACGCTTCTCGAGATACCGGAGGGAGAATTCTGCTGCGGTTCAGCGGGCACCTACAATCTGGAACAGCCCGAGATCGCCCGCTCACTCGGCGAACAAAAAGCTCGCAACATTCTCCAAACTGGAGCCGAAGCGGTCGCTGCAGGGAACATCGGCTGCATCACTCAGATTCAAACCCATCTGAAAGCCCTGGGCCAACCCCTGCCCATCTATCACACGCTGGAACTACTAGACCGTGCCTATCAGGCCTCGTAGGGGCGGGCCGCCGGCGAACAGGAGTACATCCGCTGGCAGCATAAGGATCTCATTGTGCAGGGCAAGATAGATGTGATCCAACCTGACGTCGTGAAGTGCGGCGGTGTGACGGAGCTGCGAAAGATTGGTACCGTCGCCTCCCTTTTCAATCGGCCCATCCGCTGCCACAATACCCAGCCCACCATTGGAACTGCCGCTCATTATCACTTCTGGGTCTCTGAACCAATGTGTCTTTACCACCAGGAACTTTGCTTGCGCATAGTGAAAGATGCTTCCATTCTTGCCGAGTGTGTCCCGGTCATTTTCGGCGACGGGGGGATTTTAAGCCGAGTAGAAGAGTGCTGTCACCTGCCCGACCCTTCGCATTGCATCACGCGTGCTCAATGGGAAAAAGACCACGAAGCATCTGACCTGAAACTTCAATTGGGAC
>JALLOM010000285.1 GCA_027717865.1 Acidobacteria bacterium AH-259-O06
CCGTTCAATCTGTTTTCTCAGATCCCAAACATTTTCAAATTTCTTTTCTGCTCGGAGGCGAAGGCAAAATTCCAATTTCATCGGTTTGCCGTAGACGTTTTCGTCGAAGTCCAGCAGGTGGGTTTCAATCACGGGGCGACTGTCGGACTTCTGATACAAGGTTGGGCGATACCCAACATTGGTCACACTTGGGAACAGCTTGCCATTGAGATGAGCTCGGCTCGCATAGACACCGGGAGCAGGAGTTAATTCGTTCTCCGCATCCAGGTTTGCAGTTGGGAATCCCAGCTGAACCCCTTTCCCGGAGCCTCGCACGACAATCCCCACAATCTGGTAAGGGCGTCCAAGCAGGCGTCTGGCCAAAGCCACCCTCCCATCCCGAAGCAGACTTCGGATGGAGGTGCTGCTGATGCGATTATCACGAAAATAAACTGGCTTGATCTCGTGAACTTCGAACTCGAATTCTTGTCCAAGAGACTTGAGAGTTGGCAGGTCACCGGAGCGCCGGTGGCCAAAACGGAAATTGCTTCCCACGTGAATTTCACGGACTCGATGGTTGTGCAGGACCTCGCGTGCAAATTGCGCCGGCGTGTAAAGAGAGAGCTTCCGAGTAAAGGGCAGTCGCACCATGATGTCCACGTCCAGTTCTTCGAGCATCCTTTCTTTCTGCGCCTCCGTTTGCAGCAGAGGAGGTGCATCACCCGGGGAAATGACCTTTTGGGGATGAGGGAAAAAGGTGAGGAGAACCGATGTCCCCTGCTTTTGCCGTGCACGCTCTACCAGTCGTTGCAAAATAATCTGATGGCCACGATGGACTCCATCAAAAACACCGATGGCCACTATCGGATAGTTCAGCGATTGAGGGAACTGCGTGAGATTATCGATGATACGCATGTAAGCCGCATGGGAGCTATATCACTTTGGACTTGGTGAGGAATTTCATCCGTAACTCGTAAAGCAAGCCGTCCAGCAGGTGAGTTTCCTCAGCTGACAAATTTCCTTTCGTCCTCTCCTTCAAGATGGACAGGATATCGATCATCTGACGGGCAGCGTCCACATTCTCCGACCTTTGCCCCGTTGTTGGTTCGGGGATCTCTCCCAGATGGACCATTCCTGTGGTGGCCAAGGAGAGGAGAAAGGAGGAGAAATTCATGGGCTCCGACGCATCCGAGCGCGGGCTCTCCTGGGAGGCTTCTCCTTCCCCTGACGCTCCAGATGGCTTTTCCTCTTTCGGAGGAGCTTCGCCTTGAGGTGGCTCTTGCTGCGTCTCCCTACGGATTTCCCCTTGGGGCGTAAACTTTCGCCGATCGGTTACCTTGAACCAGCTTTGTTGTTGTTCCTCTTTTTCGTCGCTTTCATCACCCATAGTTGTCCTCCAGGGTCAGACCGCTTCATCTTTCTGGTCTTGCCAGAAGGCTTCCATCTCCTCGACATTCACCTCCTTCAGGGACCGTTCCTGGGCAGCAAAATGCTCTTCCATCGCCTTGAAACGCCTCAAGAATTTACGATTGGCCTGATTTAGAGCTGACTCGGGATCAATTTGAAGATAGCGCGATATATTCAAGGCGGCAAACAGAAGGTCTCCGACTTCCTCTTTGATTTTTGCTTGGTCATCCTTTTCAAGGGCCACCTGAAGTTCTTCAAACTCTTCTAGGAACTTGTCACGGATTCCCTCAACGTTGTCCCAATCGAATCCCACCCGGGCCGCTTTGGAAGAGATCTGATAAGCACCGTACAAAGCTGGAAGCTGCCCCGGAATCCCATCCAGCAGAGACCCCCGAACGACCTCACGGCCGGAGGCTTTTTTCTCGGCAGCCTTGATATCCTCCCAGTTTCTTAAAAGCTCGCGAGAATCCTGGTAAGACTGGTTTTCAAAAACATGAGGGTGGCGACCAACCATCTTCTCGTAAAGCCGGCAGCACACGTCATCAATATCAAACTCACCTTTCTCCTTCGAGATCCTGCTGTGGAAAATTACTTGGAAAAGCACGTCTCCCAATTCTTCGCACAACTCGTCGGAATCTGTGCCATCTAAAGCCTCCAGAAGTTCATAAGCCTCCTCTACTAACATGGGCTTCAAGGTTTCCCGGGTCTGTTCCTTATCCCAGGGGCAACCCTGAGGTCCTCGCAGGACATCCATTAGGTCCACCAGTTTGTGAAAATAGTTATCATTACTACTCATGAGTTTAGTTTGGGGGTCAGGTATTGGATTTGGGGATTCACTCGTGAATCCCCAAATCCCATACCTGACCCCCACCCCCGACGAGGCACTAAGTTTCTACAGATCAAACTGTTCAATGTGCATCAAGGGATCCGTTTTAATGGAGACCACTTTGCCCGTCATCTCTTCGATCACCCTGAGAACGTGTCTTTCCCTATTTCGCAGAGCTTTCCCCACATCCGGGTGGCAACGAATCAAAATTTCCTGGCCCTCTTCCAAATAGGGAACCATCTTTTGAACTTCTTCATGAATCGAATAGCAGATGCTGCGCACTGATTTGGTCATGCCACTTCCATTACAGAAAATACAAGGCTGGCACAAAACCCTTTCGAGCGACTGTTTTACGCGTCTGCGGGTAATTGCCACCAACCCGAACTCATTAAATTGGAGAATTCTTGAAGGCGATTTGTCTTTGGCGAGCTCTCGCTGCAGCTCCTCCATCACCTTCAGGCGATTCTTTTTCTCGTCCATGTCGATAAAGTCGATAACGATGATCCCCCCCAGATTACGAAGGCGAATCTGACGAACGACCTCTCTCGCGGCATCCAGGTTTGTCTTGGTGATGGTGTCCTCCAGAGAATTGGTTTTCCCCACGAACTTTCCAGTGTTGACATCAATTGATACCAGTGCCTCGGTTTGATGGATGACAATATACCCACCGCTTTTTAACCAGATTTTTTGCCGCAGAGCTTTCTCAATTTCAGCATTGATCCCGTATTGGTCAAAGATGGGTCTGTTCTTGTTGTAAAGCCGGATTCGATTGACGAGTTCCGGGTTAAATTTGTTCACAAAATCGACGATTCGTTCATACTCCTGTTCGTCATCGACGCGAATGGCTCGGAACTCAACTGAGAAGTAGTCTCGCACCACCCGATGAACCAAGCCGGGTTCCGCATAGAGCAGAGATGGAGCGGACAGTCTCTCTGCCTTTTTGCGGATATCCTCCCAGAGCTTGGTCAAATAGGCCATGTCCTTGGCAAAGTCTGTCTCCTCATGATTTTCGCCAACCGTACGGACGATGAAACCTTTCCCAGAGTCTTCACGAAGCTTCATGACAATGTCTTTGAGACGATTTCGCTCTTTCTCGGACACAATTCTTCGGGACACACCCACGTGCTCGACGGTCGGCATAAAAACCAGATAGCGTCCGGGCAGTGCCACATGTGAGGTGATACGGGGTCCTTTCTTTGCAATCGGCTCTTTAGCCACTTGGACCAAAATTTCTTGCCCTTCTCGCAAAAGGTCGCCAATCAAGATTCGCCCCTCTCGATGATCGAAGCTGTTGCGCTTTTCACGGTGACGGTCTCGAGAAGAAGTTGACCGGTGCAAATCGGGTTTCTCGTCCAGTCGAGCTTCCGGCTGGGGAAGTTGCTCTTCCCGTGGGCTCTCGGGTTCATACTGAACTAGGGTCTGCAAACGGAGGGGAAGGATCTCAGGGTTGTCCGCCTCCGCTAACGATTCACTTTCACTTTGCTGTACTGCTCCGAGAGAGATTGAATGCGTCGATTCGAACTTCTCCGGCAGGATCTGCCCAATCTCCGATGGGAATTCCCTCCGATCCATCCTCTTGCCCTCTTGTCTTCGACTACGCCTTCCCGCTCTGGATGGCTCACCGGCATCATCAGAGGCCTGATAGGACTGGTGCAGGACCAGCTCTTCATATCCCTCGTCCTCTCCCACGAAAAGCGCCTCGTACTCTTCGTAATCCTCGAAAAAGTCCGAGACGTAGAGGAAAGCATCCCGCTCCAACCCGATATCTACAAAGGCGGCTTGCATCCCCGGCAGCACTCGGGTCACTTTGCCCCTATAGATATTACCCAGGTTTCCCTTATTCTTTGTCCGTTCAATGAAAATTTCAGTGACCTGGTTGTCTTCCAGGATCGCAAGCCTGGTTTCCAAGCTTGTCGAAGAGATGACTAACTCTTTTGACATGGTGTTTCCCTTCGAACAGGTTCGACTCATTGCCTCCCTGTCCTACTGGGAGAAGCTAGTTCGCAGAAGGAAGAGCCTTTTCCCGCGAAGCGGTTGATAAGTCTTAGAATCTAGACCATCTCACTCTCGCTGCCCGGACGGAAAAAGGATGGGTA
>JALLOM010000286.1 GCA_027717865.1 Acidobacteria bacterium AH-259-O06
GCGATATACTCCTTAAGCTTGGCAGTCAGATCAGTGACCACATCTGGATGCTGATCTGCCACGCTAGTCAGCTCCTCCGGGTCTTTTTGCGTGTCGTAGAGCTGCGGCGAATATGTTTTCTGGTATTTTTCGGGGTTCCAGACCGTGCTGAGATTCCACTCTGGAGTCCGGATGGCGGCTATCCAGCCGTAGGCGTGGACGACAGACTCACGAATACTCTTGGTGTCACCCGTCACGAGGGGCCAAAAATCCAATCCGGTAGATCTGGAGGGCGGTTTCAAGTCAAGTCTTGCCAAAAATGTCGGCATAATGTCTTGAATTTGGACGTAGCCTTTCACCCGCTTGCCGGAATATTCCTGGTTGGGCATTCGGATCAGCAAGGGAATGTGCGTCACCTGGGTCCGAAGACGTTCCGGACCCTTGACAAACTGACCTTGCTCGCCCAGAAGGGCCCCGTGATCGGACATAAACACCACAACGGAGTTCTCCAACAGACCGAGCTCGCGAATAGTATCGAGAATTTGTCCAAACCAAAAATCGACGCAACTCGATTCTCCGGCGTAATTGGCCCGTAGACGTTTTACCCCGTCTTCAGGCACCTTGACGTCGGCGTAGGGCGGCTCAGGCCAGGTGTGGCCCTTGGGATTCGGTACATACTTCTCCAGAAAGCGCCTGGGTGGATCCCAGGGCTCGTGGGGATCGAACGCCTCAACGTGAAGGAAGAAGGGTCTCTGGTCGTGATTGTCCTTCAACCAGCGTATGCTGCTCCTTGCTACCAGCTCGACCAGCGCTTCACACTCTTTTTCCCACCGTTGACGGTTCACTTTGTATTGTCGCAGAAAATCTCTGAAACTGTTGGCGGGGCTGTAGCGAGCCCGATCCAATTCGCGGGAGAGCTCTGGAAGATTCAGATATTCTTGGGGAAACATGTCACTGAAGTCTGGATAATCGTGCGGCGCACTCGCGTAATAATCCACTTCCTGACCTCGCACCCATTCGTAGTAGCGGTAACCTCGGTGAAAATTCTTTCCAGGACGCTGCATGTGTGGGATGTCAGCGATGAGAGCGGTAGCGTAACCCGCTTCGGACAGCGTTTCGCTCAATGTCACGTCTTCGTTGTACAGCTCATGCCAGCCAGGCAATTGGACCGGCTCGTGCTGCCGGTAGTAGTAAAAAGGCACGATCCGACGACCGGTCGTTAAGCTACGGCGGATAGGGATAGTCGGCATTCCCTCCGGGTAGGCATCTTGGAGGATAATGGACTCTTCGGCGAACTTGTTGAGATGTGGACACTCCACCCACTTGCTCCCATAACACTCCAGATTGTCGGCCCGAAATGTATCGCTGACCAACAAGATCAGGTTCTGTTTGTTTCCCTCCTGGCGGGGCGGCCTCTCCCAGGCTGAGCCACAGATCTCACCCCTTTGCACTTCCCCAGAAGCAGTTGGCGCGCTCGAGCAGGCAGCCACGCTGCTGCCCGCTGCCACTGCAAAAGACCCTCTGAGGAACTTTCTCCGTGAAACTTGCTTCTTTCCCATTTCTCCCCCCCCTTGTCGATGCAGCACCCTACCATGGAGCGACGGAGGTCGCAAGAGCCTTTGTTGGCAACAGAGCCGTGACCGAGAAGGAGCAGCGAGAAACAAAAATATACGAGGTTAGTCCTCGGTTAGCCCCGCTCCCTTACGGTCACGGCTCTGTTGCGGATGCAATAGAGCGACGCCCGTTGGATTTGTGAATAACCCTCACTACGGCTGTTTAACTCCTCTCTGCGGCTCGATGAGGATTTTCCACTCATAGTGCTCCCCCGGGCCCAGAAATATCAGCCCCTCTTGCAAGTTTAAGGAGTTCTGCAGCCCAACCCAGGGTTCCGGACTAAAGTATCCCCTGCCGGGATCGCCCCACACGTTGAAGAGCACGACAGGTGCAGGTGGGAACTTCGTAGCCGAGTGAGTCAGACGGACAGCTAAGCCCGCAGGGTCCATCAAGAGGATGTAGGGCTGACCCGGGTAGCCGGCCAGAGACACCGCCCCGCGTGTATGAAAATCACCCAGCCGCACCGCGGATGTTAAAGAGCGAGGCCTGGTCGATCCGGTGGGAACCCCATAGTCGGTTTTCAGTATTTCCACGCTGCACGGCGAAGAAAAGAGCATGTCGACCGCCTTGGATTTTTCCAGGAAAGGGACTCGGAAGGTAATGTGATTGCCTATGGAAAAAGGCATTGGGGCAGTGTTCTGCTCGCCCGCCTCGACATGGTAGATAATCTCAAGACGCCCCGCTGCCAGTGAATACTCGACCGTGATTTGGAACCGGTAGGGGTAGTAGCGATGCGTCTCAGGTGAGTCAGCCATGGAAAGAACCGCCCCTGCACGTGAAGAGTCAGAACCTGTAGACTCAACTTTCCAGGGCAAACTGCGGGCAAAACCGTGGATGGGCATGGGGTAGCGGTGTCCCTCGTAGATGTAGGCGCCATCGTCAAGACGCTCTCCGGCAGCTGCTCTCTCGCTTAAGTCAGACGTAAAGCTGCGGCCCGTTGCGGGCCACAGAAAGGGTGCTTTACCCCGCCAACCCCTTGTCTCCCCATAGTCCCGTGCAAGGTAAAGCAATTCGATCCACCGACCTTCATAACGAACCTTCAAACCACTCAACTCACCGCCCTGTGCGGGAGCAATGGCGGCCTCCAGTCCTCCACTCTCGTCTCCTAAAACGATTAATTCTATGTTGCCGGGACCAAGGGCGCTCTCCTCACGAACCGAATAAGGCTGCGCAAAAAGCGGAAGAGATGTGACAAGGGCCAGGATGAAAAAGTGGGGTTTGGGCATTGTCGTGCCGCTACTGTGTGCTCAATGGGCGCGGCCAGGGGTAGTCGTTGCGGCCCGCAGTTGGCTCCACCGGGCCCTTTGGCAGCGTCTTGTGCCATGACAGCACTGTTTGCGACAGGCGTTTGACAACCTGCGGGTAGCGATCGGCCTGATTATTCAGTTCCGAGGCATCGCGCGGGATGTCGTAAAGTTCCAGGCGGCTTCTGTCAGGGTTCATCAAGAGCTTCCAGTTACCCTGGCGGATAGCCAGCATAGGGCTCCGGTTCAACGGATGACCTGCAATGTTGAAACGCCACTCCCACAAGATCGGTTTGGTCCGAGCTCGGGGCCGGCCCAGCAGCACATCGCTGACGTCTTCCCCATCCAGGTTTGTGCCAGCAGGCAGCTCTATCCCGGCGAGCTTGCACAGGGTGGGCAGGAAGTCCACGGCCGTAAGAACCGAGGTGTCGTCCACACGCCCGGCGGGTACGCGGTTGGGCCAGCGCACAATGAAAGGCATGCGAGTACCACCCTCGTACAGGCTTCGTTTGCGGCCACGCAAGGGTCCGGGTGACCCTACGCCGCTGTGGCTGGCATTGCGGATGTGGATATCTTCGGGCCCGTTATCGCTGGAGAAGAACACGATCGTGTTGCGGGCCAGGCCCAGTTCGTCCAGCTTCTGCAGCAGCCGTCCGATCTCTCGATCCAAAGCGGTGACCGAGGCGTAGTAGATCTGCATTGCACCCTTGTAGGGTACCTTTGCCGGGCCCAATCTGCGGTAGGGCTTCATCTCCTCTTCGGTAGGATGCAGTGTGGCGTGGGGCACAAGCGTCCATAGGTTCACGTAAAAAGGTTGGTCCCGGTTCGCCTCAATAAAGCGGATGGTTTCCTCGACGATCAGGGCAGTGGATTTGGCCCGAAAGTATGGATCATTTTGGTCCCAACCGGGGCCGTTCGAGTTGGTGGTGCGGTGAACGTCAATCCCGTAGTCGCCAGGATCGGGTGCTCCGGGACCACTGCCCAGGTGCCATTTGCCGAAGTGGCCTGTTTGATAGCCAGACTGCTTCAGAAGCTTCGTGACAGTGGTCGCGGCAGGATCCAGCCAGTTGGGCATGCCGCGAGCTTGGTTTCGCTGCGCTTGGGCGAAATGCCCGTGCACCCTGTGGCGCGCCGGGAAGTTTCCGGTCATGAAGGCCGTCCGACTAGGCGAGCAAACGGCAGAGTTGACGTAGAACTGCGTAAACAGGGTGCCCTCTTCAGCCAGTCGATCCAGATTGGAGGTCTGGATCTGGCGGTGGCCGTAACATCCCAGGTCACCCCATCCCAAGTCGTCGGCGAAAATGAAGATGATGTTGGGTTTGGCTGGCGCCTGCTTTGGCTGTGCACCCATGGAGAGGACCGCACAGAGCACGCATGTTGTTACGAACAGCACTGCTGTTGTCTTGATATTTCTCATGGCAA
>JALLOM010000287.1 GCA_027717865.1 Acidobacteria bacterium AH-259-O06
TTCCTCGTCTGTAATTTCGAGTCCACTCGCTGTATTCCATCTGATCTTCTACGTGCACGTAAACTCGTCCGCCGCCCGGCGTGTAGTGGTCGGCAACGTTGGTGAAGGAATCCGTGCCTGCGGAAATAGCCAGTCGGAATCCGCAGTTCAGCAAACGGTACCACAGCTCCATCGATGCCATTTCATTCGTGTTGCTAACCACATCTATGGCGTCCACTTGACCCAGAGCGACATCCACTGGCAGCTCTTTCGCACTGGCCGCTTCAAAGCTGGGTGCCCTGGCCGGATGCACGTAGGTTACAGCTCCATCCTGCCCTCGGGCGGCCTTGGCTTGGGCATAGTTCGGAGGATAATCTTCCCAATGGGGCGTATCGCCAAATCCCGTATAGATGGGGTGCACGAGGCTTTTCAAATTGAAGAAGGACATGTGCCCATACATCCCACGGTTACGCATCTCCTCATTCCAGTAAATGATGAAGTTGGGACTACTCAGCCGGTGTGGCTTGCCCTCGAAGTACTGGATGTCATGAATAAAGGCTCCACCGCTGTTGGCCACCATCATGTTGGCGTTGTTGAGATCCTCGGCCAGTGCTGTGAGGCGAACATCCTCCGGTGAAATCACCTGATGATGCGGTGCAGTGTAGTTGGCGTGAATGTGGGCGTCGGCGGAATACCACCCCTTGGCCGCCATATTTTCCCAACGCTTTAGCCGGATCTGGACTTCCTTCTCCTGACCTGACTGCAGATTGATCTGCCGGCTGGTGAGTTCGTATTCAGGCCCACGCGTAGCCTCTATCAAGGTGGGCCCGCTGGGCAGTTCAATCTCGAAAGACCCGTCGGCGTGAAAGTAGTATTCGGCGCTCATGGCGGTGATGCGACTAATGCTTCCTGGTGGCGCGTAGGCCAGACCGTCGGAACCAGTCAGGTACAACCGAGCCGCGGTGGGTCTCCCCTTCTCATCGAGCAAACGGACTCGCAGGTTCACCGGTGGCCGCACGTCGAAGACGATGTCGGCCTGCACCTCCTGTTCACCTGCGCTCAGCAGCAGCTGGCCCTTGGTTAATCCTGGTTTGCTCTCAACCACTCTCAAAAAATAGCCGGCCGCACTCTTGGCCTTCACTTCAGAGGGTGGAAAAGCGCTTGCCATCGAGTTTCCAATGAAGCGAGCCTCCACTCGAATGCTCTGCTTCTTCAAATTCTCGACAATCAGCGGAAGATTGAAGGTATGGCCCGCGGCTAAAACAAACTGCCGGGGCGCGTTGCGCCACACCAGCCCGTCCTCGGAAACTTCGGCTCGAAAAACGTCCGGCGTCCGTAGAGCAGTCATCTCTTTCACGCGGAACGTGAAACGATCGCGCAGGGCTCGTATGGTTTCAGCATTAGCCCGCCGGCGCAAAAGGATTCGCGCCATGTCGCCGAAGCCAACCTCCCCCTCCACGTCCAGCTGTTCCAAACCATTGTGGTTCACCCAAAATGTCAGGTGCTCCTGGTCAGGCCGAGACCATGAGCGAGCGCTTTGCCCCCGCGTCAGTGGAGGGTACTTCAGCCAAGCCACCACCAACAGACCGAGTGTCAAGAGCATCAATAGAAGCCGCACCTTAAAAGTTGGCGAAGATTTCATCGAGTCTCCTCTGCAGATTTTTACACATGCTTTTGCTTATCTAAATAGTGAAAGTGTTTGAATGACTTGTTTTAATAATTCCTATTGTGACACTTATCAAGGCCCTCCAAAAGTTCCTGGAATTCTTGATCCGGCAAATTGGGAAATCTTTTTCCTGATCTTTTTCCTATTGACACGCCTTTCCGGGCAGTGTTAACCTCAATTCTCGATCTTTTTAATCTGCCAGGGTGCGAACGCAAAGAGGGAAGCGGGTGAGAATCCCGCACGGTCGCGCCACTGTGATCGGCAAGTAACCTTCAGGAGGCGCAAAGCGCCAGCCACTCCCGAAGCAGGGGGGAAGGTGCTGAAGGGAGCGTTTGAGCCGTAGTCAGGAAACCTGCCCTGGTCAGCTGATTCACAACTCTTCGCGTCGAAAGGGTTGGAAATCCTTTCGAGGTTTTCCTCTCAAACCCATCTGACGCTTTACTGGGGTGACTTTTACCCGGGAGGGCGTATGTTTCGTTTTTGGATGGCTTCCATCGCCATACTGACGTTGTGTATTCCGGTCTTCTCCGAATCCATTTCGGGAAGAGTGACCGATCCCAGCGCAAAGCCGGTTTCCGGCGTTCGTCTCTTCCTGCTTCAGGAGGAGAAGTCTCTGGCCGGTAACCTCACCAATGAGAGCGGGCACTACTCGTTTAAAGATTTAGCACCGGGGACTTATATTGTCTGGGTGCGGGAGCTGGGTTTCCAGCAAGAAAGGATTGAAGTACCCCTGGAGTCAGGCCAGGCGCTTCAACGCGACATCATTCTGGAATTGGAATTACTCGAAGAACAAGTGATCGTAACTGCCACGCGCACAGAGACTCCCACCAGCCTCTTGGGCAACAGTGTGACCATCATCACGGCCGAGGAGATGGAGGCTCAAAAAGCTACCAATATAGCGGAAGCTCTGCGCAACGTACCAGGAATCAACATCTTGCAAATTGGGGGCAGGGGTTCCCTGACCACGATCTTCGTGCGCGGAGGCGAATCGGACTACACCAAAGTTTTGCTGGATGGAATTCCCCTGAATCAGCCGGGAGGCTCGATCGATCTCTCCAATCTATCGACGGCCAATGTGGAGCGAATTGAGGTTGTTCGTGGTCCTCAAAGCGCCTTATACGGCTCAGATGCCATCACCGGCGTGATCCAGATCTTCACCAAGAAAGGAAGTGCTGAGACGGCGGTTCCCGCTTTGGGCTTTTTCCTGGAAGGGGGTACGTTTGACACGTTTCGAGGAGGAGCGGCGCTAAGTGGCGCGTTTGAAAGGCTCTCGTACAGTGTGGAATTCCAACATTTCAGTACCGACAACATGGATCCCAATGATTTCTTCCACAACAACAGCGTTAGCACGCACATCGGCGTCAAAACCTCTGAGAATTCATCGCTGACTTTCGTGGGGCGCAGCGAACGAGGTCGATCCGGGGTGCCGGGGCCAACCGCCTTCGGGCGGCCCGATCTGGAAGAGTTCTATCGAAAACGAGATTTCCTGGCGGGAATCACCTGGAATCAGCGCCTTTCTGATGCCTGGCAGCACAGAATGTCATACTCCCAATCCTATGTGAACCAGCTCTCGGTGGATCCCGTGGACTCATTAAAGTTTCGTCCAGAATTCGAAGGGAAGGAAGCAGACTTTGATTCTTTCGATTTTGAATTCTCTTTTTTGAGCGCTACTCGGCGACACAACGTGAACTATCAGAGTGACTTTTTCCTCTCCACTCATCTCCTGTCCACGGGATTTGACTACGAGGAAGAGCGGGGCGTGGTGGGCGAAGTGAGGGCCGATCGGACCAACTTCGGGTACTATGTGCAGGACCAGTTTCTACTTCTGCAACGTTTGGCCATCGCGGGCGGACTCCGGTTGGAGGACAATGGCAGTTTTGGCTTTGCCGCAACTCCGAGGGTTTCGATGGCCTATCTGCTCAGAAGCGGCGGATCCGATGAGTTTTGGGGGATGACCCGACCCAAATTTAATTTCGGCCTGGGCATCAAAGAGCCAACCTTCATTGAGTCGTTCAGTCCGAACCCTTTCTTTAAGGGCAACCCCGAGCTGGAGCCAGAAAGAACCAGAAGTTTCGAAGTGGGGCTGGAGCAAACGATGGCGTGGAATCGGCTGCAGATGGAGGTCAATTTCTTTCACAATCACTTCGAGGATCAAATCGCCTTTCAGACCGTGGATTTCTTCGAGGGGTCGTTTTTTAACATCGGGGAAAGCCGAGCCTGGGGCGTCGAACATGTGGTTAAGGCACGGCCCGTTGAGAATCTGCAGCTTTTGGGAGGATACACCTATCTCAATACCAAGGTGCTTCAAAGTACCAACCCCTTCAGTCCGGTTTTTCAGGAAGGATCTCGTCTATTGCTCCGCCCAACTCATTCCGGATTCTTGGGGCTCCTGTGGAAGTCCTCTCGCTGGACATTCAATACCAACGCCACTTTCATTGGCAACAGGGCAGACAGCGATTTCCGCGGAATAGGTCTCGCCGAAGTGGATGGTTACACAAAATGGGATCTTTCCGGCAGCTATCAAATCAGTCCGCAGGTTGAGCTATACGTGATTTTGGAGAACATCTTAAACCAGGAGTATTTTGAGGAGATTGGATTTCCTGC
>JALLOM010000288.1 GCA_027717865.1 Acidobacteria bacterium AH-259-O06
GGTCATTCCAGCAATGTAGTCACAAACGATACGTTCCAGCCCCAGGCTTGGAACACGGAAGTAGTGGCTTTGCGGAAGCCTTTTAGGATACTCCACATAATACTGGAACAATTGTTCAAGAAGATGTTGGGCTTTCTCCCGAGACTTCTTCAGGATCTCATGATCATAGAGATTCTGATGGAGAAAGTGTTTCAGCTCCCCATTCTGCGCGGCAACATCATCTTCGAAGCCGAGCAGCCGACGGGGAAATCGCCGGACCTTACCGACTGAATCGATTCTATAAGTTTCAAGACCTTTTCGACTGTGGGCTATGAGACTAGTGACCAGGACATCAATAATCTGTCTGACCACCTCACTGACCCGAAGTTTCTCTGAAGCGTTGGGATACTTTTTTTCGGCCCGTCGATAAAAGCCCCGGAAAATCTCCACCTGTTCAACCATTTGGTCCACTGTGAGCAACCCTGAATCGTAGCCATCATCCAAATCAGCCGAATTATAGGCAATCTCGTCGGCAAGATCGATTAACTGAGCTTCAAGTGGGGGACGTTCACCTAAACGATATTCACTGATGTCGACATAGGTCTCCTCTTCTCCCGTGTAATCTCGACTATGTTTGACGATCCCCTCACGAACCTCAAATGTGAGATTGAGGCCTCTAAAAGAAACGTATTTTTCCTCGAAATCCTCCACAATCCTCAGAGCGTGAAGGTTGTGATCAAACCCGGAACCGTAATTCCTCATTATTTGATCCAAGACCTTCTCTCCCGCATGGCTGAACGGAGGATGCCCGATGTCATGGCTCAAAGCCAGAACCTCGCACAGATCGGTATTTAATCCGAGGGCCTGGCTGATGGTACGGCCAATTTGGCTGACCTCGAGGGTGTGCGTCAATCGATTGCGAAAATGATCGAAGTAATTGGGGTCGAAAACCTGTGTTTTATTCTCCAACCTCCGAAAGGCTTTGGTATGGACGATTCGGTCACGATCTCGTTGATACTCCGAGCGATATGGATGCGGTTCCTCAGGGTAACGTCTTCCATCGGTCGACTCATCGCACATGGCATAGAGGGATAGTTTCACCAAATCATTATATACTAGGCATGTGGTGATCTTTTGCCGGCGGGGATACTCTAAAACTTACTTAAATGATTATTGACTTGACTCCACAATGTTGGCCCAACAGAGCCGCGACCGTGAGGGAGCGGCAGGGCAGAACAGCCTCCTCAGTTTCCTTCCGCTCCCTGACAGTCGCAGCTCTGTTTGGTTTTTTCTTGACCTCCTCTCCGGTCACTGTCAATGATCCCTTTTCGCTTTCCGGGCAAGCGGGCATCCTGGTGATGGCCCATGGGGGTCGCCCTGAGTGGAATGCGGCAGTCGAGGAGGCTGTGGCTCCCTTACGTACCTTTTGCCCAGTCGCGACGGCCTTTGGAATGGCCCACCCTGCATCACTGCAGAGGGCAGTGGAGCAATTGCAAGCCCAGGGTGTCACCCGGATTGCCGTTGTGGGACTCTTTGTTTCCTCGGAATCTTTCCGTCCACAAACAGAATATCTACTCGGCCTAAATTCCGGCCCACCCCCAGTGTTCATTCAACATCCCTCGGACTTGAGGGGAGACTCCGCCGCCGAGCATGTTGTGCATATGGTTCCCGGCAGCTCTGCCCCACTTCCTATTCGCAGGCAAGCTGCTGTCGTTCTCAATCAGGAGGGTCTTTATGACTCAAAGGAGATTGGCAAGATCATCGAGGAACGGGTTCTCTCCCTCAGCATTTCCCCGGAATCTGAATCCGTACTGATTCTTGCACACGGTGAAGGAGATGATGCAATCAATCAACGATGGATCTCAAAGTTGCAAGATCTAGCTGCACAGGTCCGTGAACTGCGTCCTTTTCGCCTAGTGCAGGTTGAGACTCTTCGTGAGGATTGGCAAGACAAACGTGCTCAAGCAGAGGAACAAATTCGAGATTTTGTAGAAGAGGGCAACCAGAACGGCGGTCGTGTTATTGTAGTGCCTTTTCGTGTCTACGGTTTTGGACCCTACGCAGATGTGCTCGAGGGTCTAAAGTACGTGAGCGACGGTCGTGGCTTGCTGCCACATCCAGCTGTGAGCGAGTGGATTAAGCATCAGGCCGAGGATTGCTTCAGACGGATTGGGGGAAACAATCCCCTGGCCACCAACGCCACAAAAAGCGGATCCGGTCCTTAAGATTTGACCGAATTGTTGACCTAACTCTGAAATGAATGACTGACGGTTTCGTGCTGTCGTGACTTCGTAATTATAAATCACCACGGCACCACAGCAGCACAGCACATCACTCATGGCAGAGACGGTTCTCGCATTCTTGGCCGCCGCCGCCATCCTCGTCCTGAGCGCCTTTATTACCCATCTCTTTGCCCGATACATGTACAACCGCTGTCCTGAATGCCGGACGCTCAACGCCAGGCGCCGAACCCACTGCCGCAATTGCGGTCATGTAGTGAGATCAGAGCGGCATTGATAAGCCATCGACCGCTCCACCACACGATAACATCCTATTGCAGCTAGTTTAGTTAGTGCCTTTTCCTGCTCGCTCCTTGACCTCGCCTCGCAGCCCTATCAGCAAGCGTCACCGTACTTACGAAACGAGGCACTAAGGCTCCCAAAATGCGCAAACTCCAATTTTTGAAGTACTTGACGCCTCAGTGAATCTATGATATTCGCAATAATATTAGCTGACAGGAGGTACCGACACGGAGTTGAAGACGTGGCGTTTGGCCTGGGTGGTCCCGCTATTTTCGATCCTGATAGGCACGGGACAGACCAACTCACCAGAAAAATTTACTCGTCAAGCGATTCACTTCTTCGAAGCGGAGATCCGTCCCCTCCTGCACAGAAACTGCCTTTCCTGCCACAGCGAGGAGACGCGGACCAGTGGTTTGTCATTGGAAACCCGCGATGGGATCTTACAAGGGGGAAGTCGCGGACCAGCCGTCCGTCCGGGAGACTCCAGCCAGAGTCGACTTATCCAGGCGGTCGAGCAGGTGGGGGATCTAAAAATGCCTCCTACCGGGAAGCTCAGAGCCGAGGAGATCACGGCGTTGAGGCGCTGGGTCGACCTGGGACTCCCGTGGCCTACAGACTCACAAGCTTCGAAGTCGCCTCGCTCAGATCATTGGGCTTTCCAACCCATTCGGCGGCCTTCGGTGCCGAGGGTAAAGGACACCTCTTGGGTTCGCAATGCGATTGACAATTTTATCCTCGCCCGGCTCGAGCAGGAAGGCCTGGAACCGTCACCCGAAGCGGACCGAGTCACTTTCATTCGGCGTCTGAGCCTCGATCTGTTGGGCTTGCCCCCAAACCCCGGCGAGGTCGATGCATTCCTTGCCGACGAGCAGCCCGACGCCTATCAGAGGCTTGTCGATCGGCTCCTCGAATCACCGCACTACGGCGAGCGGTGGGGGCGCCACTGGCTTGATGTAGCGCGCTACGCGGACACGAATGGGTTCGGGGTTGACCGCCCTCGAGTGATGTGGAGGTATCGCGATTGCGTGATCAACGCCCTCAACCGGGATATGCCGTTTGACCAGTTTGTGGTGGCACAGCTTGCCGGGGATCTACTGCCGAACGCGACCCCGGAAGAAAAGATCGCCACTGGGTTCCACCGCAACACAATGATCAACCAAGAGGGAGGCGTGGACCAGGAACAATACCGAGTGGAGGCTATATTTGACCGGGTGGCCACCACGGGCACGGTATTCCTCGGACTGACCATTGGCTGCGCGCAGTGTCACGATCACAAATACGATCCGATCTCCCAGCGCGAGTTTTATCAACTCTTTGCCTTTTTCAACAACCAAGACGAGCCGACCATCAATGTGGTCCAGCCTGCGGACGTGGATGCATTCCGACGGATCTCGGCCGATTTCAAACTCGAAAAACTCCGATTGGAATCCGAAGTCGCAAAGCGAGAGGTGGAGCTGGTTGACTTGATTGGCCAGTGGGAAGCTGGGCTGACCGAGGAAGTAAGAAAAAAGCTTCCGCCCAACATCCAAGAAATCATCACCGTGCCCGCAGGGCAGCGCACGCTCTCGCAGGTTCAAGACTTAGAGAATTTCTACAAGGACCAAGATCCAGTCTATCAGGAGCGGCGCAGAGCGCTAAAACTTCTTATTGACACGCCAAACGATCGAAACCCGAATCAGTTTTCCGCCATGGTTTTGGAGGAACGTGAAGAGCCCCGCAAAACGCATGTGCTCAGTGGTG
>JALLOM010000289.1 GCA_027717865.1 Acidobacteria bacterium AH-259-O06
TCGACTTAGCAGGTGAAAAGGGCATCGTCGTCAACGATATGACTAGGGATTTTAGCGGCCTGAGCGGTGACAGCTTCCAGGTTGTCTTCGATACCTTTAACGACAATCGCAACGGAATTGCTTTTCGTACGAATCCTAAAGGGGCCCGTGGCGACCTGCAGACGGGCGCAGATGGATACAGCTATAATCGAGATTGGGACGGCTTTTGGTTTGTCCAGGCTAAGATCACCGACTCGGGCTGGCAGGCGGAATTTGCCATTCCCTTTAAGACGCTGCGCTTTCCGGGTGGTGAAAGCCAGCTTTGGGGCGTCAATTTTGGCCGCTGTATCCGGCGCAAGAACGAAGAGACTTACTGGTCGCCTATCCGACGTCCCTATCGCCTCTATCGCGTCTCGCTGGCAGGAACACTGGAAGGCATCAACGGGGTCCGTCAAGGGAGAAACCTCTACATTAAACCCTACATTTCTGCGCCCGTACTGCGCCGGGAAAACGACGATGTCGATTTTACTCCCGATGCTGGACTGGACGTCAAATACGGGGTGAGTTCAGAGCTGACACTCGATCTCACTGTGAACACAGAGTTTTCCCAGGTTGAAGCCGACGAGCAGCAAATCAACTTCACGCGTTTCAGTCTTTTCTTTCCGGAAAAACGGGAATTCTTCTTGGAGAACCGCGAAATCTTTGAATTTGGCAACGTCGGATTTCGGGGATTCTCTGGACGAAGTGGACGCAGTGTCCGTAGTTCCCTTTTCAGACCTCGAAATGACTTGATTCCCTTCTTTAGCCGGCGAATTGGAATTTCAAAGCGCCGACTGGTCCCGATCCTGGGCGGCGCCCGCTTAACCGGGAGGGCAGGCAAATATCGTCTGGGCATCATCTCCATGGAGGCAGATGAATTTGAGGAAACTCCTTCCACCAACTTCACCGTTGCCCGCCTCCGTCGCGATGTTTTCCAAAATTCAGACATTGGTGTACTTTTCGTCAACAAACAGGAGAGCGGTGGGCACTTTAACCGCACCTATGGCGTGGATGCGAATTTCAGATTTTTTAACTACTTGGATGTCTCCTCCTATGTTCTAAATAAAATACCGACACTCCGCAAATCCAGGACAAAGACAGGGCGGCTTTTTTCCGGATCGCCTGGAGAGATCGTTTGCTCGATCTGGAAGCCTCTCATATATCCATCCAGGACAACTTCAACGCCGAGGTGGGCTTCGTGCCCCGCAAGGGAATGCGGAAAAGCAGCGCGGAGATCAGCCTCCTGATCCAGTACAGTAGCCGGGAGGGTGACATTGCAAGCAATATCCGCTTCAATTTGATCCACAAACCGCTCAGTGACTTTTTTCTGGTTTACAACGAACGGCGCTCTCCAAGCGGAGAAGTCGTGGACAGGGCCCTGATCGCCAAACTGACCTACCTCTTTAATTTCTAGCTGGGGGCGCGTATCCACGTCCTCCCCTCGCAACTGCAGCTTCGTAGCGCTCTAATTTCACGCTCCCTATTTATGAATTTCGATGGGAGAAACGATTCAACGAAAACCGTCCGATCCCGGAGGAGTGGTCCCTGATTCATCCTATTGAGCAGGGTGCAGAGGACGAACTTCAGCGAGCTGGCCGTTTGAAGACATTGGTATATGGCGGTTTGTCAAACGTCGAGCCGTCCCCTGTCACGCGCGGGTCTTTGGCTTTCCTCAATCGGGCCATCAATTGCCGATTGAGTTTTTTACGGATTTTCTCATATTTCGCGTCATCGGCCACGTTCTTCACCTGATCCGGGTCGTCTGCCAGAATGTAAAGCTCCTCGCGCGGGCGTTTGGTAAAGGCGTAGTCGTAAAACTTTTTCCACTTAGCGTCGTTGCGGTGCGACACCAGCCAGGCTTTGGTGGGACTTGCATCGAAGTCTCCGAAGGCGATGAATGTATTGTTTTCCAAATCCTGCCACGCCGGTGCCTCTTGTTGGTTCACGTCAGGTTTCGCCAGGCGCGTGTACTTGGCGCGCAGTCTTCTCCTGAGGGGACAGACTGCTTATTCCCCGATTTCCGGCTGACTATGTCCTCGGGGAATAAGCAGTTTGTCCCTTGGTCCTCCCTTGCTCCTCCCACCAGCTTGGCTCGGTAATTGCGAATTCATTCACCAGTCGGGAAGGAAAGGTTACGACATCCTCTCCAAAACACGCTCGATTGCCTGCAAAGTCTCTGCGACATCTGCCTTTTCGTGCACAGCCGAAACGTACCAACGACCGTCCGGGAGAAGGTAAACTCCTTCCTCCAAGGCCAATCTTATGAACTGATCCAGTGCCACAGGATCGTCATCCAGTGTGTGCCGGTAGTCGAGCAATTGATCCCTGTCTGTAAAATGCGCCCCAAAAGCGGTACCGAAACCAACCATCTTCAACCGTACATTTCGCTTTCCAGCCAGTTCAACCAGACCATCCATTAACTCCTTTCCCATTGCCTGAGCATGAGCCAGCAAACGGCCGTCGTCTTTCTCCAATTCTCCCAGCGTCGCAGAGGCCGCTGCCAGAGACAGTGGATTACCATTGAATGTTCCTCCGAAGACAACCCCGTCAAACATTTGCTCTAAAATCTCTCGCCGGCCTGCAACTGCGCTGAGGGGTAAGCCTCCGGCCAAAGCCTTGCCAAAAGTTGCCAGGTCCGGCTTCACATCATAAACAGCCTGCGCTCCGCCCAATGACATTCGAAAACCTGTTATGATTTCGTCGAAAATCAGAACCGCTCCATACCGGGTACACAACTCTCTCACCGCTGGTAAATAACTGTCTTTCGGGACTAAACATCCACTATTACACAGCACAGGCTCCATTATCACAGCGGCTATTTCGGACTTGTGTTTCTTGAACACGCGCTTCAATAGATCCACCCGGTTCCAAACGCAAACGAGTACATCCTCAAGAGCAACAGGAACCTGTCCTTGGGAACCCAGCACGCGATTCGGCTGTTCCAAAGCACCCATTTCCTGTGCCCGGGGATGGTAACTGATCAGAGCGGTGTCCATCCAACCGTGGTAGTGACCCTCAAACTTCACCACAAGCCCACGGCCGGTATAAGCCCGGGCAAGACGCAATGCGATTTGTACTGCTTCGCTTCCGCTGGAAGTGAATGCCACGCGTTCAGCGCAGGGGACTAGGCTTTGAATTTTTTCGGCCACCTGAAACTCGAGATCGTGTTGAGCTCCGTAAAGGTGCGGCCGCTCTACCTGAGAGCGCAGGGTCTCGAGGAGGGCAGGATGTCGATGCCCCAGAATGAGCGGTCCCCATCCTAGGGTGTAATCAATGTAGTGATTTCCGTCTACGTCTTCCATTCGGCACCCGGATGCGTCACAAAAGTAAAGGGGCACCGGAAACTTCCTTCTAAAAGGACTGCTTACTCCTCCGGCCAGTGAACACTGGGCACGAGCTAGTAAGCTCCTGGATTCGCTCCATTTACGCGGAAAGGAACTTGTCTCTATTCGCATAGTTTAATTGTTCATGACAGACGTCTGACCAAAAGTCTTCTGTCACGCTCCCTCTTGCTGTGGACATTCAGTGAATGCCTCAAAAAGCTATCACAGATCAGATAAAATCGTCTCCAGGGCCCGTCAGAGACCACAGCACGAAGTGGGTTCCACAGACCGGTTCTTACCCTATAAAACCTGACTCCATCCCTCACGAACCGCTCGCTTGACTTCTTTTCTTCTCCAGAACATAATCGCCCCAAAAAAGGAAATTCCTTATTCCTTATTCCTTCGGATCCTCCCCGAAGGCTGGGCCGAGTTCGTGAGTACACCTGCGCCCGCATGGGATCGCGGTCGGTACGGCGGGCTGTTCTGGGTGAACCGCGACGGTCGGTGGCGCCACTTGCCCGGGAGCGCATACTACATGTCGGGAGCCGGCGGTCAGCATGTCATCATCGTCCCGACCCATGACCTCGTCGTGGTCCGTCTCGGGCATCGGCGCGGGCAGCGGGCGGGACCGCGGCGCTCAACATGGCCCTGGGTAAGCTGATCGAGACGATCCGGGAAACGAATGCGTAGCCCCCACTCCCGCCCGTCGGATCTTGCAGATTAGGCGTGTAATCTTCCCCCATCCTCAATCGTGTCCCCATAAGCAAAATAAAGGCGGTCAAAAACACTGGATTGGAACAACTCTCTTTTTAGTCGCGCGTTCCCTGACGGGAAAGGCTCCACAATGCTGTGTCTCCCCTACGTGATCCGACACCTT
>JALLOM010000029.1 GCA_027717865.1 Acidobacteria bacterium AH-259-O06
GCTCTTAAGCCTGCCCTGGGTCAGGTATCGGGCATAAAGGAGCCCAAGGATTAATCCAAGCCTCGATAGGCAAATACAGAATCCCTGTCGTAATGCCCGCGTTTTTCAGGGTGCTTGAGGATCTTTTTCCTCTGGGCAAGCTGGCGTGGAGCGTCTTTCCCTACGTTCAATATCCGGCAGACGTCGTTAGTGGTGATCCATTCTTCTGGGAACTGACTCCTCTTCAGCAACTCCTGTCTCTTAGGTGGTTCTGGCCTCAGATTTGGTAGAACTTCCTTCATCGCGGTCGATAGGGCGTAGGCGCTTTTCACTTTATGATTAGCCGCTATCACTGTGCCGACCCTAAGATAATTGTCGAGAATGTACTGGGGGTCAGATACCCTCTCCTTGACCATCCGCTTCACGTCGATGTATGTGTTTGCGTAATCAGCCCACTGTTCTATGCTCACATCTGGGTCACGGTCTTGCCAGGATTCATAGGTTGAATTGGGTATTCCATAACCGTATTTACTAGCTTTCCTCAGCACATCATTGAGGTACCAGTAATCCTGGTCTTTCTTCTCACGAGGTTTGATCACCACGGGAATACTCATGCGCCTTATGAAATCAGCCCTCGATGTCCCTTCTCCCTGTAAAGACTTCCACGGATGCCAGCACAAGTGGTCGGGAAATGCGAAGTATTTAGGACAGTGCTTACACTGGAGTTCGTCTAAGGATACATTAGGCGAAGGTGGATTTATCTCAGAGTGCCCACAGTTTGGGCACTGAGCTTCCTTTTTAAACCATTCCTTGCGCCGGGCATCCAGCTTCTTCAGATAGTTGGTAATAATTACTGTCTTGCCACAACTCCCACATTTGATTTCATCAGTGTCGATGTATCTGATTTTCTGGCTCTCATCACAATGAGGGCAGCAAGCTGGTTGATTACGTGGAATCGGTTTTATGGTTTGGGCTGCAGTTGCCATAGTAACCTCCTCGCAGCAGAGGGGTCCCTGTCCCTAATGCTGCATTCTTAAAGAGGGCGGCAAGACCACAACCGTGGCATCAAACCCTAATAATCACTAGCATAAACGGTCGCTAGATTGGCTGTCAAATTTTCAGGGTTTCTTTTTGTCACGCTTATCTGCAAGCCTACACTTAATCTGCACAGGTTTTTGTCACGGTCTGTCACGCTTCTCCTTTAATTACAGCCCTTTAAAGCTGCCCCAAACTTCCACTACGTTCTCAAGACAGCATAAGCTAGGGGGCGATATGAAGCAACAACTTGCAACAAAGGAGAACACAATGTTTGAAGACCTTTTGACGGTAAAGGAAGCGGCAGACCTTACAGGGCTTCACCAGGACACGCTTAGAAAATGGGCCTGGCAGCGCAGAGTCCGCAGCTTTAAGGTTTCCTCAGTATTGAGATTCAAGCGCAGCGACCTGGATGCATTGATAGTTGAGCGCCCAGCTGAAACGTCTCTGAAAGGCGGGTGAGCTGATGCACTCAGAGAACCCCAGACACTGGATGATATTGGACGCAGCTGATTACGACAAATGGGATTGGTTACTACTTATCCGGCTGGTGGAAGAACTCATAGCCTTCCAAGATCTCAGGCTGTCAATTCAGAAGCGCACGCAATCGGTGTTGGAGTTTACGGTTGAGCCGGAAGATGATCTTCGTACCCTTAACGAACCGCTTAAAGGAATACAGCAGCTACTGAGCGGCTCTGACTGGCATGAGAAGACACAATCTTTTCTGGTCGAGACACAGAAGTGTTCCGAACGGCTCCCAGAGGGGAGTGAGCGAGAGCGCCTGCTCAAGCTTTTGGGGAGCTTGGAGCCATGCGCTCAGGGACGACAAGGGGGTGAGTTAAGGATGGGCTACCATTATTTCTCAACAGCTGTTAAGTCAAAGATAAGACGCATAGCCGCTCAAGCTAGGCCTCGACCCAGATGCAGAAAAGTTCTGGAGGAGAAAGGTCTTCTCCCCTTTATTGAGAACGGTGAATGGGACGGGTTTACTGCCCTCTATCCCGATGGAGGCAAAACCTTCCTTAGCAGAGGTATGCGGATTGAACTTGCGAGGATGATGTATGGGATCGCGATTACTCAGAGGAGAAGTAGGGACTCATGAAAAAGTTGTGAGAGGAGCAAAGGAGAAGGTTCAGGGAGGCTTTTGGTAATTCCGCCGGGCCTCCCGAAACCAAAAATTGACCAACAGTGAGTAATAACCATATCAAATCAAAACAGTCCGGGTCCAATGTCTCGCTGAAACCATCACGGCAGAAACGGATGGGAGATGCTCCTACTGATGGTCAGGTAGGCTATCAAACCTTGGAGGATGAGGCCCGACGACTCGTTAAAGGGGGGTGCTCAGTCATCCCTATAAAACCAGACGGCAGCAAGGCACCGGCAGTTTCTGAATGGAAGCCTTATCAGAAAAACATCGTAGACCCCAAGGTGCTGAATTTCTGGTTTGGCGAAGGGGGGAAGGGATTAGCCATCGTCGCAGGGAAGGTAAGTAAGAACGTAGAAATTATCGACGTTGATGATCCAGACTCGGTTAATGAATGGGAGGCCCTTGTCAGAGAAGCGGGGGGAGCGGAATTGCTCGAAACGCTTCCGACTGTCCTGACCCCCAGCGGCGGATCTCACTTTTACTTCCGATGCCCAGATGGTGTCGAGGGGAACCAGAAGCTGGCTCAGCGAAAAGGCAAAAATGGGCGTCCTGAAGTCCTCATTGAAACACGCGGGGAAGGCGGCTATGCCCTACTGCCAGAGTCTCCTCCAGAGTGTCACTCCTCCAACCAGCCATACATTTTAGTTCGGGGGAACCTCGCTGAGATTCCCACTATATCGGGTGAAGAACGGTCTCTACTGCTTGACTCAGCCCGAGCTTTAAATGAGTACATACAGCCGAGCAAGATCAAATCAGGTCCATCAAACACAACCGGCAATCGCCCTGGTGATGACTTCAATGCCCGAGCTAGCTGGGGAGAGATCCTTGAACCACGCGGCTGGCAAAGGGTTGGCCAACACGGTGAGGTCACACGCTGGCGCCGGCCAGGTAAGAAAATAGGAATCTCCGCCACAACCAACTTTAAAGGCACCAACCTTTTCTACAACTTCTCCACGAATGGGGGTCCTTTTGAAGCTGAGACGGGCTACACGAAGTTCGCAGCCTACACCTTACTTGAGCACGACGGAGACTTCAGCGCATCAGCAGCCGATTTGGCGGCGAAGGGTTATGGTGGACAAGAGACCGAAACTGATCACTCCTGGCCAAAGCGAGTACAACTGCCCCCACCTTTCTCTGAAGCCCCACAGCTTCGTTCGGAATTGATCCCAGAGCCGCTCCGGGATTGGATTCTCGACATTGCCGAGCGTATGCAGATTCCACCGGAGATGATCACTATCCCCGCAGTTGTGGGAATCTCATCCCTGATTGGCCGGCGGCAAGGCATCCATCCTAAGCAGTATGACGATTGGTTGGAAGTGCCAAACCAATGGGGGGCCGTTGTGGCAGACTCTGGGACCCTTAAATCTGCGGCACAGTCTCAGGGTTTAAAGCTCATCGAGGCATTGGCGACACAGGCGACGCAAAAATATGTGGAAGCTTACGCTCAATACTCGGGTGCCGCTGAGGCTCATAAGGCTGAGAGGGCCGCGCTTAAGTCTGAGATAAGCAAGGCAATTCGCAATGAGGGCGATAATCTGGACCAACTCAAAGACAGGCTGGCCAAGTTAGAATCTATGATTCGCGATCAGCCGGTTGAGAAGCGATATATCACGAACGATCCGACAGTCGAAAAACTAGCCGAACTGCTGAGGGACAACCCTGGAGGGCTTCTTCTGGCGCGTGACGAGCTTGCCGGTTGGCTAAGGATTTTGGAGAAGTTTGGCAGGGAGGGCGACCGGGAATTCTACCTTGAGGCTTGGAACGGGAAGAATAGTTATGTGGTGGATCGAATCGAGCGTGGAACCATTCATGTGCCTGCTCTTTGCATCTCAATTATAGGTGGTATCCAGCCCGGAAAGTTAAACCGTTACTTTGCTGACATCGCGGAAGGCGAATTGAGCGACGACGGCTTCCTGCAACGGTTCCAGCTCATGGTATACCCGCAGCTATCAACGGGCTGGAAAAACGTTGATAGAGAACCGGACAGGAGAGCAGATCAACGGGCTCGTAAAGTCTTTCGCAAGCTCGACCAGGAGTTGCCGGAGAGGGATAGTCGTGCCGCAGCTTTGCGCTTTTCATCGGAGGCCCAGAAGTTTTTTAACGCCTGGCGGCAAGCGTTAGAGAAGCGGCTCCGCTCTGGTGAGATTGAATGCGAGCCCTTGCGGGCTCATCTGGCCAAGTATCGTTCCACCATGCCCACGCTCGCCTTGATTTTCCACCTAGTGGCCTGGGCTGACGGAAGTAATGAACTGAGTCCTGTAACCCTGTCAGCAGCCGAGATGGCGGCAGACTGGTGTGATTTCTTAGAAGTGAACGCACTCAAAATCTATGCAGTAGCGATACGACCGGATCTTCAAGCTGCCCACAATCTTGCAGAGAGAATTGACCAGGGCGAGGTTAAGGATAGGGAATTAGTCCGGGACATACAGCGTCACCACTGGAGCTTCTTAACCACATCTAATCTAGTCGAGCAGGCCCTAAATCTTCTTGGTGAGTACGGCTGGGTAAAGGTCGAGACGATTATTACAGGTGGGCGCCCAAGCAAGATTGTGCGACTGCATCCGGAGCTGAGGGAAAGTGGCCAAGGCGAGAGTGACCAGGCAAAATATGCTGGAGTGGGCGAGGTGGAGAATTGAGCTTTCAAACCCCCACCTCTGGCACGTCTCTAAAGGCCCCAGACTGCATAATAGAGAGGAATCTATGCCAGAGTTTCCAAGGCAATAGGGCATGGTTATTGCTTAGAGTTAAAAATAATCTGCTCTTGGCACCCTTTTGTCAACATTCGGACCCCTTTTGTCAACTTACCCTTAGACTGCCGTATATGACGTTGCAACAGTGGTTTAGCTCGTTTTCTGTACCTTTTGGCACTTTTGTCAAGCACTTTCTTAGGCACTTTTTTATGAAACGGTATTTTGTGTTATCGCTCACTTCAAAATGGCGCATAGAAATGAAGCATGGGCGGCGAACTTTGCAAACCATTATCGAGAGTTTCGCGGCATGATTGGAAGGCCAGTATTATTAATCCAAGTTCCCAACCAGCGAGTGTTCAGCCCTAAGGCAGCATCGCGTTATCTGGATGTGCATCCGCAAACGCTGAAGAAAATAACAGATGAAGGTCAGCTACAAGCTAAGTGGATGCGCAATAGAAAAGTTTACCTCCTGGAGGAACTTGACCGTTACATCGAGTCACTTGAGGAATATAATCCATCCAGAGCGAGGCTAACCAATGGGAGTTAATGAGTGGCGGGATCGTCGGGGAAAAAAGAGAATCTACGTCACAAAGCAATGGCCGGACAGGACTCGTTTCAAGCGGGTGGCTGCAAATAAAACGCAGGCGAGTAACCTGCTCAAGAGAATCGAGAACAGCATCGTCATGGGCACATGGCGGGAGTTGAAAGCCGAGCTTGCCCGAGGTATACCCGTGGGTAACCCCACCATTGAGGAACTGTCTGGGATCTACCTAAGGGAGTACTGCCGGCCGAAAAACAGGGATGTCCAATTCAAAGAGAGGCAGCTTGCGGTCATCATTAGGTTAGTTGGTAAAGTTCGGGTGAAGGAACTGGCCCGGACCCATGCCTATGAGTTCATCACCAGGCGTTTAAAAGAGGTTTCACCAGCAAGCGTTAATCGAGGGCTTGCGGTGCTGAAGCATCTGATGACCTTTGCTCTCGATAAGGGCCACATTGACACCCACCCATTGCAACGCTTCTCCCTACTGCCGGAGCCGCAGAAGGCATTGCGCGTAATGACTCTTCAAGAGGAACGCAATCTGGTTGAAGCTGTGGGCGCTGAGGACATAGCGATAGGTGCCTATATCGCACTCCTGGGGCAAACGGCTCTTAGAAAAGCGGAAGGACTGAAACTGGAATGGCAGCATATTGATGCGAAGGGAAGGCTACTCACCGTTGAATGGCCCACCAAGAGCGGCAAGATACGCCATGTTCCCCTGAGCCAGTATGCGCTTGAGTGGCTCTCCAAACTAGATCGTATTGTTGGACTCCCGTGGGTATTTGTAAAAAACGATAGGACTCGCTGGCTGGACCCGCGAGGACCTTTCGAGAAAGGCAAAAAATGCATAGGCATGGATTGGGTGACCTTCCATGATTGCAGGCACTTTCGGGCGACACAGTGGGTGCGCCTGGGGCTGGATCTACGCACCGTTCAGGGACTCCTCGGCCACTCCAGCTTGCACACGACGATGAGATATGCCCACTTCGTTGAATCCCACGCCATGAGGTCGGTCAGGGAGGTTGAATCCATCGAAAGGAGCCAGTTAGAAGAAATTTTCAAACGGGACGAAAGTGGGACGACAGTCAGTTGAGGTCTATACGAGAGGAATAATCCAATCGCCACAAGTGGTTGACTCTACAAGTGCCCGGGGCGGGACTCGAACCCGCACGGGGGATCACCCCCACAGGATTTTAAGTCCTGTGCGTCTGCCAGTTCCGCCACCCGGGCCTTCGGCGGACTCCATTCTATCACCGGTCTGCGGAGGCGAAAACACAGGGACCCTCGAGCAATGGAGTCGTTGGCGGTTCCAGGTTCCAAGTTTCAATAATCAGCCTGTGACGGGCACGATCCTGTTCGAGTATCATAAAGCTGCCATGTACGAAATTGTCAGAAGCGAGGAACACTACCATTTTGAGAACGACTGGCTCTCGACCTACTGGCATTTTTCCTTTGACCACTACTATGACCCGAACAATGTACAGTTTGGTCCGCTTCGCGTCTTCAACGATGATACGGTTCGGCCCGGAAAGGGATTTCCCACCCATTCCCATCGGGAAATGGAAATCGTCACTTACGTCATCGAGGGTGAACTCAAGCACCAAGACAGTTCCGGGGGCTCTGGAATTATTGGACCTGGTGAAGTGCAACGGATGTCGGCAGGCACCGGAATTCGACATTCCGAGTTCAATGCATCGGAGGATAAACCGGTTCACTTCCTGCAAATGTGGATCATCTCCGCAGTGCCGAATTTGAATTCGCAGTACGAGCAAAAACGTTTTACAAAGGCGCGTCGCCAGGGAGTCCTGCTGCCGATCGTTTCAGGAAGAAACCACGCCGATGCACTGAAGATCCACCAGGACACCGCCTTTTACGTGGCTTCACTCAGGCCCGAGAACAATCTCATTTTTGAAACTCCCTCCGATCGTCGAGTTTACTTTTTTGTGATTACCGGGACAATCCAGATGGGAGAGCACACTCTCAAGACCGGCGATAGTGCAAAGATTTCCGAGGAGCGCAGTGTGCCCTTGGCAGCCCAGGAAGAGAGTGAGATTTTGCTGATCGATCTGTCGTAGGGGTCAGACCCCCTTCCAATCCCGCAGGATTTCGCGGGCGGCGTTGTAGCCGGGAGCACCCATCACACCTCCGCCAGGATGCGTGCCGGAGCCGCACAGATAGAGATTGCGAATCGGAGTTCGATACTGAGCCCAGCCCGGAACGGGGCGCAGGAAGAAAAGCTGATCCGGACTCATCTCTCCGTGAAAAATGTTTCCACCCGTTAGAGCAAACGTCTGTTCCAGGTCCAGCGGAGAGAGCACCTGACGCTCCACAATCAGGTTTCTGAAGCCTGGTGCATACTCTTCGATCAGCTCCATCACTCGATCGGCATACTCCTCCTTGACTTCCGACCAATCTGCATCCTTTAAATCGTAAGGTGTGTACTGCAAAAAAATCCCCATAATGTGCTTGCCCGGCGGGGCCAGAGAATCGTCGTAGGTGGTGGGAATGGTGAGCTCCAAGAGCGGATATTGTGAAGGCTGCCCATATTTGGCATCGTCCCAGGCTCTTTCGATATAGTCGAGGTGCGGACAGATGTGAATGGTGGCCTTGTGATGCGGCATCAAATCCGAGCCGGGGACTGCCTTGAAGTTGGGCAGCCCATCCAGCGCCAGATTGATCTTCATTGAGGAGCCTTTCATGCGGATTTCCTTGACCTGGCGCACAAATTCGCGAGCGAGCTCCTTCTCTTCCACCAATCCCAGAAAGGTTCGCTTCGGGTCGGCATTGGAGATCACTACACGAGAGCGGATTTCTTCTCCATCGGCTAGTGTGACACCCACAGCGCGGCCATCTTTAACCAGAATCCGCTCCACCTCAACCGCCGTGCGAATGCTCGCACCTGAATCACGAGCTGCCGAAGCAATAGCCGCGGCTACCGCGCCCATGCCACCTCGAACAAAGCCCCACACACCCCGATGCTCTTCCACTTTCCCCATCACATGGTGAAGAAGGACATAGGCTGTGCCCGGTGATCGGGGACCTCCGTTTGTACCGATCACCCCGTCCGTGGCCAGCGTGACCCTGACCTGCTCGGACTCAAACCAGGACTCTAAAAAATCCGCCACGCTTTGGGTGAACATTCGCACCAGTCCAAGCCGCTCTTCTTCCTTGGTGCGGAACAAGCTCCACCCCAGTTTGCCTAGATTGAAAAGGTCAGCAAAGCGCGTTCTCACGAAATTCGGAGGTGTCTTCAGCAGCAGAGTCTCCACGAATCGCGACAGTCGATCGATGAAGTCTTCGTAAATTGGATAGCTGGCAGCATCCTTTCCAGAAAATTTGGCTATTTCCTGGCATGTTTTCTGCTGGCTTTGCCACATGGTCAGATAGCTTTCATCCGGGAAAGGAGTAAAGAAAGTTGGATCTTTGGGATACACCTGGTAACCATGGCGAGCTAAGTCGAGGTCGCCGATAATACGCTCATTCAGCAGGCTGCACAGATAGGCTGCGGTCGAAACCTTAAAACCCGGAAAGATCTCTTCGGTGACACAGGCTCCGCCCAAAACTTCGCGCCGCTCGAGCACCAACACCTTCAAACCGCCACGGGCCAGATAAGCGGCAGTTACCAAGCCGTTATGCCCACCACCGATGATCAGCGCATCCCAAATCTTTGGCACATTGTTCAAAGCTTACCTTGATGGGGGTCTGACCCCTACCCACTACAACCCCCAACCTCCACTCACGTGGATATTGGTGCCGTTAACATAACGTGCTTCATCAGAAAGCAGAAAATTAACCACCCCAACCACATCCCTGGTTTCTCCAATGTAGCCGGCGGGAATGTGCCGGACCATTTTCTCCAGCTCTTCCTTCGGCGCACTTCCGGAGTCAATGAACCCGGGAGATATCGCATTGACCGTAATTCCATGAGGTGCGAGCAGACGAGCCAGTGACCGGGTCAGGATGAGGACTCCCGCCTTAGCGATGTAGTGGGCCGTCAGTTGAGGTTGAGCAGCCTGTTGATCCGCCTTGGCCATGCTGAAATTCACGATCCGGCCCCAGCCCCGTTCTTTCATGCCCGGCGCAATGATACGGCTGAGATAAAAAATGGGATGAAGATTGTTGTCAAACATGGAATTCCAACCTTCTATTGTCTCCTCCAGAAGATTTACACGGTGGTAGGGGCCTGCGCAGTTAATTAGGGCATCAACTTGTCCCCACTCGCTTTCCACCTGCCGGGCAAATTCTTCTGCAGCCCAGGGATCTGACACATCGCACTGGACGGCCATGCCACGCCCACCTTTTTCCTGGACTGCCGCCTGCGTCTTCTCTCCCTCCTTTGCGCTGGTGCGGTAACATACCGCGATTGACCATCCCTGCTCGGCCAGAGACAGCGCGATCGCACGCCCAATACCGCGTGCTCCACCCGTGATCAGAGCAACTTTGTTTGTTTCATTCATATCTCTCCTCGGGGTGCAGGGGGTGAGAGGGGTCAGGAGTGACTAAGAAAGTCTACTCGCCCTCCGTCCGCCGTTAAGATTTGGCCCGTCATGAAGGCTGCTTCGTTCGATGCCAGAAAACAAATAACGTTTGCAATGTCCTCAGGTTTTCCCGCTCGCCTGAGCATGCTCTTGGCTGCGAAACTACCCAGCAACTTCTGAATCTCTTCCGAGCTTCTGCCCTGGGAGACCATATCCGTGGCGATGAATCCCGGGCAAACCGCGTTTACCGAAATTCCATAAGATCCCAGCTCAAACGCAAACCGTTTGGTCAAAATTAACACCGCACCCTTGGTGGCCGCGTAAAAAGTGGTGCCCGCAAGGGCCGTGCCCAGAGCGGCGATTGATGAGAGATTGATGATGCGACCAAATTGCTTCTCTTTCATGGACGGAACGACGGCAGCGGTACAGTGGATCAATCCTTTCACGTTGGTGCGCCACATGAGGTCTAACTCATCTTCTTTATAAGAAAGCAGATCTCCCCTATACAGTACGCCTGCATTATTCACCAGGATATCAATTGGGCCCACCTCGCGAACTGATCGTTGGAGCATCTCGTCTACTGCCGCAGGTTCACCCACATCGGCCTGGAGAGCAAGAGCACGACCGCCCGAGGCTCGAATCTGCTCCACCACTTCGCTGGCTGCCTCGGCCTGCTGCTGGTAGTTCACCATGACGGCAGCACCCTCCTGCGCAAATTTCAGCGCTGTGGCCCGACCTATCCCACGCGAACCGCCCGTAATGAGTGCCACTCGTCCCTTTAATCTGTCAGAGTCCATTCTTTCGGCGGCCCCTTTATTCGGAACACTGCCTTTCAATCGAGGAGCGGCGGTGAGCAAGAACAAGCGAGGTTTCCCTTACCACGCCCTGACGAGGATGCCGCAAAAGTCGGATCATGGCGAAGCGCACAGAGCCACGACCATCAGGGAGTGGTAAGAAATCCAACAGGGACTGCTGTAAGTATTTGATTCCAAATATCTTCCGTTTTGCTACGCTGCTTCACAGCCCTCTGTTTTGCGGGTGTGCTACCGCGCTCACTTTTGTGACACCCTGTGACGGTCGCGGTTCTGCTAGCCCTCAGATTAAGCCGGCAGCGTCTCTCCCCTATTGATGACTAGTCTTGTAATGCTCTTTCAGCAGATCTACCCCGAAGTCGTTCTCAAAGTTTCTCCAAACCGAGTGGATGTGGTTGGCATTGTCTTGTATGTTGTCGTACTCGACCACAAAGGTGGGACCTTGGATGCGGTAATAGTGGGGTTGGCCCGCCTCACTTCCTCCCGCCCAGGCGAAATGAATCTTATCCAGGCCGGCGCCGTGTAACTTCTTCAGCTCTACATCAGCCAACTGGCGGCGCAGCCGCTGAGCGTACACTTCCAGCAGGCCCATCAACAGCTGCGCTTGTTCCTTGGTCATTTCCTTCATGGCGACACCCAGCGGCGAGCCGATTTCTGCCTTGCGAGAAGCACGGGTGATAATGTCGCGAGGTGCTTCGACATCGATCATCACCTTTTTACGCTTGTCTGCCTGAAAGGAGTGCAAGAGCCGGCGGGCGAGCAGTTCTTCCGTTGCCAAGACACGCAAGCCGGCCTGAGGCCCACCTTTAGCCACTGCCGGGTTTGCTCCCCAAAATGAAGGCGTCGCTGAAATTAGTTTTCCGTCGTGCGTGGTGAAATTAAGCGAAAGATGGTGCCCCTCGACTCGCCATCCCCAGGTTCCCGTCTCAGAAGGCTGGCCGAAGACGGAGAAGAAGTAAGCATCCGGATCGCGCCTAGCTCTATTGCCTTCCACCTGGTACAACAATTCTTCCAGAAACATGATTTGCGTGGCTTTAATGTAGCCTCCCGGGCTCAAGCCCGAGGCTAGGAAAGCGTGAGCCAGCTTGCGCTGTGCCGGTGTGAGATCCTTAAGCGGGATCCCTTTCCGAGAACGGGGGATATAGTGCCAATTGAAACGCTCTTCATCTCCCAAGGAA
The DNA here is from genome assembly GCA_027717865.1 of Acidobacteria bacterium AH-259-O06. Taxonomy (GTDB): domain Bacteria; phylum Acidobacteriota; class UBA6911; order RPQK01; family JADFOI01; genus JALLOL01. The sequence continues at coordinate 11,858 of JALLOM010000029.1, forward strand.
AAGGTCGCACTCTGATGCTGATGGGCAGGAAGAGAAGCCAGAAAAGCACTGCCCGATACAGCCATGTCCGCGACGATCGAGCGTTCCAGATGCGCTCCCATCCCCGCCACAATGACGAAAAGAAAAACAAATACGAAGAATCGGTACTTCATGGCATAAGTCCTTTCATGTAGTGACTTTGTTTAATTCCCGTGACTGAAAACGTTGGAACTCCAAGGTTCAACTCTATATCGGTTTAACTCAAGGCGCAACGCTGACAGCTGACAACTGATAGGCGACAATATTCATCGCTTAGAATCAGCCAGTTCGTCTGACTCTTAACAGCACCGAGTACGTGATCGAACGCACTTGCTCCATTTGGCCTTCGCAGAAACTGTCAGCTGTCAGTTGTCAGTTGTGTTGTCAGCTGTCAGCTTATACTGCATCGCTCTCTCGATCTTGGCCCAGGTATCCCGTAAAGTCACGGTCTGATTGAACACCAGTGCTCCCTGGGAGGAATCGACGGGATCCACGCAGAAATAGCCCAATCTCTCAAACTGGTATCGACTTCCTGGTCTTGCCTGTGCCAGACTTGGTTCAACAGGACAAGACGTCAACGTCTCCAACGAGTCCGGATTGAGCGCAGACTTAAAATCGGCAGCGGGGTTTTCTTCTTTGAAGAGACGATCATACAGGCGCACTTCGGCATTGATCGAGTGGGCAGCTGAAACCCAGTGCATTGTTGCCTTAACCTTGCGTCCGTCTGGGGCGGAGCCACCTCGCGTCTTCGGATCATAGGTGCAGCGCAATTCGATCACTTCGCCGGTTTGTTCATCCTTGACCACCCCCACGCAGGTAATAAAATAGGCGTATCGCAGGCGGATCTCACGACCGGGGGCCAAACGGAAGAACTTCTTGGGCGGGTCCTCACGAAAATCTTCCCGCTCGATGTACAGCACACGTGAAAAAGGAACCTTCCGTGTCCCCATGCCGGAATCCTCCGGGTTGTTCACGGCGACCAATTCTTCCACCTGATCGTCCGGATAGTTGTTGATGATCACCCGCAGTGGACGCAGCACTGCCATGACGCGCGGCGCTCGTCGATTCAAATCTTCCCGGATGCTATGCTCGAGTTTTGCCACACTGAGCGTACTGTCTCTTTTGGCCACGCCGATCTCGTCACAGAAATTGCGGATAGCCTCCGGCGTATAGCCACGCCGCCGCAACCCGCTCAGAGTAGGCATCCTCGGATCGTCCCATCCCGTTACATAGCCTTCCCTCACCAATTCCCCAAGCTTTCGCTTACTCATGACGGTGTAGCTGAGATTGAGCCGCGCGAACTCGATCTGCTGTGGATGACAATCGACGTTTAATTCGTCAAGCACCCAGTCATACAGTGGGCGGTGATCCTCGAATTCAAGCGTACAAAGAGAATGCGTAATCCCCTCTATGGAGTCCGAAAGACCATGGGCAAAGTCGTACATCGGATAAATGCACCACCTGTCACCGGAGCGGTGATGCGCGACCCGTAGAATCCGGTACAGGGCGGGATCTCTCATATTCAGATTGGGGGATGCCATATCAATTTTTGCTCGAAGGACGTGGGAGCCCTCCTGGAACTCTCCTGCCCGCATACGTTCAAACAGGTCCAGGTTCTCGTCGACCGATCGCCTTCGATAGGGACTGTCCCTGCCAGGCTCCGTCAACGTGCCGCGATACTCTCGGATTTCCTCTGGGCTCAGGCTGCAAACGTAGGCCTTGCCATCTTTGATCAACTGCAGCGCGTACTGATAAAGCTGCTCAAAATAGTCCGATGCGTGAAATAGCCGATCACCCCAATCGAACCCCAACCACCGAATGTCTCTTTTAATCGATTCCTCATATTCGACCGTCTCCTTGGTCGGATTGGTATCATCGAACCGCAAATGGCAAACACCTCCTTCGTTTTCGGAAGCGACACCGAAGTTGAGGCAGATCGATTTAGCGTGTCCGATATGCAGGTAACCATTGGGCTCCGGTGGGAATCGCGTCACGACGCGCCCGCCGTGTCGGTTTGCCTTCAAGTCTTCCGCGAGCTTGGCTCGGATGAAATCCAAGGAGGGAGCGGAATCGGACGCGGTCCGGCCCTCGCCTCGCTTCCCGCCTTTTTTTGTGTCGGCTGACTTCTCAGAATGGGGCGTTTTCATGCGTGCTATTTCTTTGGACAGAAGACGAGTGAAGCGTCAATTTTAGCACACGACTCACTGGCAAGACCGGCGATAGCTGCCACCAGGGGCGAGGCGGCTGGCTCGCCCTGGCTTCCGTCCGAAACGTTCGAAAGCTAACTTCTATTCGCACAAGTCGTTATAATCGAGCTTTTCTTCTCTTTAAAGTAATCATGAGCGTACGAGTCAGATTTGCACCGAGCCCGACGGGCTATCTTCACATAGGAGGGACCCGGACCGCCCTGTTTAATTGGCTTTACGCCCGGCACATGGGAGGCAGCTTCATCCTGCGAATTGAGGATACCGATGTGGAGCGCTCCAGTCCCGAAATGGTGGAGGGCATTTTAAAGGGTCTGCGCTGGCTGGGGTTGAACTGGGACGAGGGGCCTCACTATCAATCCCAGCGACTCAAACTATACCGCTCCATTTGCGAGCGTCTGCTGCAAACAGGCAATGCCTACCGCTGCTTCTGCTCTTCTGAAGTATTGGAGCGAAAAAAACAACAAGCCCCGCACGGGGGCCGGGACTGGCAATATGACCGCACGTGCCGCGATCTTTCTGCAGCGCACATCGAGGAACGTCTCAAAGCCACACAAGCTTACGCCGTAAGATTTAAGGTTCCGGAAAGACAGCAGGTTTGCTTCAAGGATCTTGTTTATGGTCCTATCCAAGTGGACGCTGAAAATATCGAAGATTTCGTCATTCTCCGCTCTGACGGTACTCCCACCTATCACCTGTGCGTGGTGGCGGATGATACGGAGATGAAAATTTCACATGTAGTGCGGGGCGCGGACCACCTTCCCAATACCAGCAAGCACGTTTTGCTCTACCAAGCCCTCCAGGAGCCGGTACCATCTTATGTGCATCTTCCGCTGATTATGGGCCCGGACAAGAAACGCCTCAGCAAACGCCACGGCGCCACTTCGATCCTGGAATACAAAAAGCAGGGGTTCATACCGGCCGCCGTAAAGAATTATCTGGTTCGGTTGGGATGGTCACCGGCTCAGGATATAGAGATCTTCACCGAGGAGGACCTTATTCAGCTTTTCGACATAAATCGTATTAACAAAGCCAATGCCGTCTTTGATCCCCAAAAACTGGAGTGGATGAACGGAGAATACATCTCACTTCTTACACCAGAAGAGCTTGAACCCGAGGTGAAGTCCCTTCTCCAAAGGGAGAATCTATGGGACTCAGCCTGGGACAGCGAAGGCCGCGACCATTTCCTGAACATCATCGGGTTATTGAAGTCTCGAGTTCGAAAGCTTACCGAGTTTGTCGACTTCGGAAGGCCTTTTTTTGCCGATGAGTTCGAGTACGAGCAAGCAGGAGTCGAAAAATATCTTTCTCTCCAGGACCCGGCGCAGGCTTCTTCCTTGATTCGTGCAATTGAAGCACTTTCCAATGCCTACCAGGAGCCGGGGGTTTTTAATTTACAAACAACTGAGAACGTACTTAGAGAAGTAGTCGCAAAGCACGGAATTAAGTCAGGGATATTCATCGGGGCAGTTCGGGTTGCCTTGACAGGAAGAGCAGTCGCCCCGGGCATCTTTGACGTCATTGTGACCTTAGGTAAGGAAAGAACTGTTCAGCGCTTGAACCGGCTCCTCCTCTTCCTCCAATGACTAATGTTTTCCTATCCATCGTCATTCCTGCATATAACGAAGAGCGGCGCATCGGCTCAACACTGGAAAGTCTTCTCTTGTACCTGCGATCTCGCGGGTTGTCCTTTGAGCTGCTGGTGGTGGATGACGGCTCTGATGATCGGACCTTTGAAATTGCCCGAGACTTCACCACAAAGAGGGATCCCAAATCGCAAGTGCGGGTCTACCGCAATGACCGGAACCGCGGCAAGGGTTACAGTGTCCGGCGCGGAATGCTGGAAGCTCAGGGCTCCTATACGCTGATGACCGATGCCGATTTGAGTTCCCCAATCGAGGAAATGCCAAAACTGGAGCGGGAAGTCATCGGTGGATCCTATGACATCGCTTTCGGATCGCGCGATGTTAAGGGATCACAGGTCGAAATCCACCAGCCTTGGACTCGGGAAACCAGCGGTAAGATATTCAACCGGCTTGTGCGTCTTTTTACAGGTCTTCCCTATCGGGACACCCAATGCGGTTTTAAGCTCTTTAAAATGAGTCGCTGCAGGAGCCTCTTTGGGAAGCAAACCGTCAAAGGCTTCGGCTTCGACGTGGAGATCCTCTATATTGCCCGCAAATGGGGACTCAGCACGAAGGAGGTCCCCGTCATCTGGCGGCACGCATGGGGCAGCAAGGTGCACTTCGTCCCGGACGCTTTTGGGATGTTCTTGGATTTGTTCAAGATCAGATGGAACGATCTGCGGGGTAAGTACGAGCCGGTGTGAGAAATGCGGGTTAGTGCTTCGTTTCGTAAGTACGGCGAGGTTTGCTGATGGGGCTTGCGAAGCGAGGCACTTAGACTTTTTCGAATTGTCAGCTGTCAGTTGTCAGCTGTAAGCTAGGAATATGACTAAACTTGGCGTGAATATCGATCACGTTGCCACCATCCGGCAAGCACGGCAAGCGCCTGAGCCAGACCCGGTTGCGGCGGCAATTCTGGCCGAACTGGCAGGAGCGCACGGTATCACCGTCCACCTGCGCGCAGACCGCCGCCACATTAATGAACGTGACGTAAGGCTGTTGCGAGAGGTGCTCACAACACGGCTCAATATCGAAATGGCAGCCACAGAAGAAATGCTCCGCTTTGCCTCGGAAGTGAGGCCCGATACCGTGACTTTAGTACCTGAACGAGAGGGAGAAATCACCACGGAAGGTGGCTTGGAGGTATCGAAAAACGAGAAGCAAATCGGCCAGGCTGTCGACCAACTGCACCAGGCTGCACTGGAAGTGTCCCTCTTCATCGACCCTCAACTTCAGCAGATCGAGAGCGCCTCTGCCGTCAACACCACCATGATCGAGATTAACACAGCTGCTTATTCGGAGGCAGTTCCGAAAGGGCTCAAAGAAAGTGACAAGCGCTTCAAGCGAGAATTGGAGAAGATTATCGCCGCGGCCCAATCTGCCGAGTCCTTGGGAATACAGGTCCTCGCCGGCCACGGCCTTACCTACCGAAACGTTGGGCCCGTCTCGGCGATCCCACAAATCGTCGAATTGAACATTGGCCACAACATCATTGCCCGTGCTGTGCTCGTGGGAATGGAACGGGCTGTTCGGGAAATGCTAGAGGCGATGAGACCACGGATCACACGGATCA
>JALLOM010000290.1 GCA_027717865.1 Acidobacteria bacterium AH-259-O06
GAAAGTAAGTGTAAACGAAGGTTGACATCCCGGCAGGGGAAACGAAGTCTTTTTGCTTGTTGGCTTATGGTGGGAAATACGATAATTTATTGATGAATCGATAGTTATAAGTACGGTTACCGCATCGGCTTCAAACGGCGCCAATGGCATGCCGCTTGCGTGCGGTAAGTGCTTGAAGGTAAATTATTGAAGAGTAATATAGTTACGGCTGAGGAGGCCCTGTATGAGTATTCAGAGCAGACGTTTTATCCAGGCTAATGGCGTGGTGACGCGGCAGATCGTCGGCGAAACTGTCCTGGTTCCCGTCAGGAGCGGTGCGGCTGATCTGGATTTTATCTATACCTCCAATGAAACGGGCACCATGATCTGGGAATGTCTGGACAGTCAGAAAAATGTCGGCCAAATCATTGAAACGATTTGCCGCGAGTATGATGTGCCCCCAGAGGAGGCGGCCAAGGACACCGGCGACTTCCTTGCTGCTCTGGAAGCGGCGGGCTTGGTACGCCCTGCTCAAAGCGAGGAGTGAGCGATGCAGCCACAGCGATATTCAGACTTCAGCTTAAACATCAGCCAGAATCTGGGGGCCGACCGAGCTCCCCTAAACGGGACCATTGAGCTGACCCTCCGCTGCCCTTTGACCTGCGCTCACTGCTACAACAATCTCCCCATGGGAGACCGAGAGGCCCGGCTAGCAGAGCTGAGCTACGAAGAACACTGCCGTATTCTCGATGAGATCAGCGAAGCCGGCTGTTTCTGGCTCCTCTACACGGGTGGCGAGATCTTTGCGCGCAAGGATTTCCTGGACATCTACACCTATGCCAAACAAAAAGGACTTCTCATCACTTTGTTTACCAATGGGACCATCATTACGCCCAAGATCGCAGACTATCTAACCGACTGGCGTCCCTTCTCGATCGAAATTACGCTTTACGGACACACGCGGGAGACTTACGAGAAGCTGACCGGCATTCCAGGCTCCTATGACCGTTGTATGCGGGGGATTCGTCTGCTGATGGAGCGAAACTTACCGCTGAAGCTCAAGACCGTCGCCGTGTCGATCAACAAGCATGAGGTCTGGGACATGAAGCGGTTCGTGGAGGAGGAATTAGGCTTAGAATTCAAGTTTGACGGCATGATTAACCCAAGAATTGACTGTTCCCAAAGTCCTTTGGCGACGCGACTGAAACCAGAAGAGGTGGTGGCCCTGGACCTGGAAGATCCCAAGCGAACAGCGGAGTGGACCAAGCATACACAAGCCTCTATTGATCGCATGCACTTATGGGCGCACAGCGATGAGGTTTACAGCTGCGGGGGTGGAATCAATTCTTTTTCCATCGATCCCTATGGGAAGGTGAGCATCTGTGTGCTTTCCCACTTTGACAGCTACGATCTACGCAAGGGAAGCTTTCGGGAAGGCTGGGAAAGCTTCCTCTCTCAGGTGCGGCACAAAAAGAGAAGTAGACTGACAAAGTGCGTGGCCTGCGGGCTGAAGGAGATGTGCGGGATGTGCCCGGCCAACGGCGAATTGGAAAATGGAGATGCGGAGGCGCCGGTGGACTTCCTTTGCCATGTGGCCCATCTCAGGGCCCACGCCGTGGGTTTGAAGGTCCCTCCTCATGGGGATTGTGAATACTGCAAAGGAGGAGAAAACTATGAGGATTTGATGCGATCGCTCGCTGCCTTAGAAGAAGGCAGCGCAGCCAGAGAGCTGGCTTCGGTGAGAAGCGAAAAATCCTTATTTCTTCCAATATTAACTGAGGAGACTGCCTCTGCCGGCAGCGGCGGCGGCTGTGCATCGTGCCATTAATTAGGCTTGAGGAAATGAGTTATGGAGACAAAGCAAGAAGATAAACAGCCGAAGAGGCCTTACCCCAAACCTGAACTGGTGAAAGTTTCTTTAAGGCCCGAGGAGGCTGTGCTGGGAAATTGTAAAATGTCTGGTACACACGGCCCGGGGGTGGGCCACTGTAATGTTCCCTCCTCATGTTTTGCGCAGGGCTCGTAGAGATCCAGGTTTCAGGTTCCAGGTTTCACGTTTCAAGTTCCAGGTTCCAAGTTTCAGGTTCCAAGTTTCGGGTTCCAAGTTCCAGGTTTCAAGTTCGAGCCGGCTGTCGGAATGGCCTGCTGGGTACAACTTCCAGATTGCTAGTAAAAGCGAACCCTTTGAGCACCAAACTTACCTGGAGCCTGGAGCCTGGAACCTGGAACCTGGAACCTGGAACCTGGAACTTAGGTTTGAGGGCTTAAGTGAAAAACGAGAGCGGTTTTTGCCTTGAAGTTGCCGGTATCTCCGTGGTGGTCAGCAGCTGTGATCCCAGTTTAAAGCTCGAGGCTCAGGGAGCAGTAAAAGACTTTCTCACGGGGGAGGGTAAGCCGGATGCCCGGGCCTCAGCAGCCTGGAGTGATCTGAGTCAAGTCAAGCTGGGGCCCAAGCTCTTCGATTCAGGTGCCCTCTGGCAGTTATACCGCCGCGATGGATGGTATCTCTACTGCTTCACCTCTCCCATCTTCGGTCCATTTCCTTATAAGGTGGCCTCCTTTAATTTGAATTTTACCTTGGGCGAGGTTTACCTTCACCGTCAGTACTTTGAGTCGCAGCGAGCATTCTACCCCCTGGAATACCCCCTGGATGAACTTTGGATGGTCAATTTGCTGTGCCAGGGTCGCGGTGCAGAGGTCCACGGCTGTGGCGTGGTCGACGCCCAAGGTGAGGGCCATCTTTTCGTGGGTCAGTCGGGGGCTGGTAAGAGTGCTATGGCTCGGCTGTGGCAGCCGCACAAGGGTGTCAGTATCCTCAGCGACGACCGAATCATCCTGCGCAAGGCCGACCAAAAGCTCTGGATGTACGGAACCCCCTGGCATGGTGAGGCAGGGTTCAGCAGTGCGGCTCGAGCTCCTGTGAGCCGCATCTACTTTTTGCAGCACGGGCAGAAAAACGAGCTGCTTCCACAGCGGGCAGCCCAGGCCGTTGGACGCCTTTTTGCCTGCGGTTTTCCTCCCTTCTATAGCCCCGGAGCCCTTGACTTCACGCTGGGCTTTTTTGAGGAGGTCGTCAAAGCGGTTCCCTGCTTTGAACTGAGGTTCCTCCCCGACCAGAGCGCGCTCGAATTCATTCACTCAGCTCTGAGGGTGGAGGTAGGGCTCAGCCCCCTACCTCCACCCTCCCCGGTCTTGTAACAGGAGCACGCGAAAAGGTAAGCTTGGGTGTATGTTAACCCTGGATCTGGAAGAAAAGCACAAACGGCCGTACTTTCTGTGGGACGAACTGCTTACAGTCGACGAACTGGAGCGGTTTTTAAGAGGTGAAAACACAGAAAAACGCCTTCTTTACATTGCTAGAATCCTCCGGGAAGCCCGGTTTGAGGATGTCTGGAAACTTATTTCTGTTGAGGATGTGGTGAGAAATTGGAATCAGCTGCAACCTTGGCTCGGCCACAAACAAGCTTTTTGGGAGTTTCTGCTGCGCAAGTGGAGACGACATGGTCTCCTCCCCGAGTAAAATTCTTACCCCTTTGCAGGAAGAATTCCTGGAGAATTTCTTTGAAGAAAACCGGGACTTCTTCTTGACTGGCGGCAGCGCTCTCAGTGCCTTCTATTTGTATCACCGCCGCTCTGAAGATCTGGATTTGTTTACGCTTGAGGCCGATGCGTTACGCAGTGCCAGGAATGTGGTCCCAAAGTTGGCAGATCGCCTCAAAGCTGTCTGCCATTCCGTGCAGACTTTTCCAGATTTCCGTCGGTATTTTTGGGAAAGGGGCTCAGAGACGATGTTGGTCGATCTAGCTCGGGAAGTTGTTCCTCAAATCGTTGTTAAAAAACCTGACTTTGGTAATATCATCGTCGACAGTTTGGACGATATCCTATGCAACAAGATCTGTGCTCTGGTGGGGAGAGCAGAAGTAAAAGATTACATCGATGTTTTTTTTCTTGACCGACATGGAATGGATATCAAACAGTACATTGAACTGGCCCGCAAGAAAGACAGCGGTGTCTCAAAAGCTACTCTGGCATTCGTCTTAAGCCAAGTGTCAATCTCTGAAGTACCTCCTTATGTTCTCAAACCCGTATCACTCCAGGAACTGCAAGAGTTTTTCGATAAGCTCGCTGACCAACTCGCTGTCGATTGCTTTCCAGAGTAGCCCGTCGGGGATCCTTGGGCTTCCCTCAAGGCTTTCAGCCGAAGCAGCCGAACACATGGGTTGGTCAGAT